>JAJNBK010000149.1 GCA_021155845.1 Nitrososphaeraceae archaeon | reverse complement strand
GATGTTATTATCGGGTAAATTAGGTATTTGAATTGAAATGGCCATAAATGTTATTGAAAATGCAAAAATAGCATCAGCAAATGAGATTACATGTTCTAATCTTATTTTACCCTGTATGTTTTTATCATCATGCATAACAAGATAGTTTTGGATACAACAAGTAACAAATACTTGTCGTTATAACATTGTCCACCTCCTGTTTCTTTCTAACTATATACAAATACATTTGCAATTTAATTTTTAATATTATGAATAAGAATTATTATTGTTATTATTTGCCTGAAATGCTGTGTTTCTTTCGGAACTGTAATAGAAAACGCTCTATTATCATAGATATTAGGTATGGATCAAATATTATTCGTGTTGATAGATAGCTTAGTTAGCGTTGTTCCCTTAATTTTCGTTTATGATTTTATGAAGATTTATAAAAATGCATATACTTATGTATATAACGCATTTAGTCTATGGCTGAGCTTTTTGACAATGAAGGTACTTCTAAAAAAGGATTCTAATTTATGTAAAGCATTGAATTAAAGTTACGTTTCTCCGGTTTGCAAACAGTCAGTGTTATCTTCTTTTTTTATGATCTTTGCTTTCATTCGGAGAGAAGGTTGGTTTTCATGTTTTTCAAAAACATGAT
Organism: Nitrososphaeraceae archaeon; assembly: GCA_021155845.1. Next base: position 2,988 of record JAJNBK010000149.1, on the reverse strand, counting down.
GAATGTACTTTTCATAGCTAGTGAATTCTGATTCACATACAGGACATACAACACGGTAATAGATCAATATATATAATTATACTCCTACATAGCCCATCCTATATCTTGCAGCCTCTACATAAACAACATAACTTATAAGGATAGATTCTGTTAAATTCAATTTAATCATCTTTTCTTTATTGAGGGTTAGTTAATTCTTTCCTTTCCGTATTTTAAAAAGTAGAATACAAAAGCAATGATAACAGGAAGAAGAAGGGAAGGTGATAGAAGCGATAAATAAGCAAATCACTAGGTTATAAAAACATATAATGTATGCTTATCTACTAAGCAAGTAGAAATGGCAATTGATTTCTATACCTTTTGGAGCAGTAATAGTAGTATAAGTGAATCTTTGTTACTTATTTTATTTGTGATAATAATTGCTTCATGGGTATATGTCTTTATCATTTCCGTTAAGTCTCATATTCTTATTCCCACGATCCATTCTAACCAAGAAAGAAAGATGTTCCTTTTGCCATTGGATCTGATCAAAAAAAGCACATTAATGCCCTATTATAATCATCATTCTAAGAAAAGGATTAAAAAAAGGATATCTAGAAATCATTCTTCCATTCCATTTGTAAGTGTTATAGTACCAGCTAGAAATGAGCAAGACCATATTAAAAGGTCTCTGTCATCCTTATTGAATCAAAATTATAGTAATTTTGAAGTAATCGCGATTGATGATAATTCAACTGATGATACATTGAAAATAATGAAAGAGATAGAAAGAACTATAGCACCAGGAAACAATAGGTTGAAGATTATATCTTTGACTCATAAACCTGACAACTGGACTGGCAAGACGTGGGCTTCACAGCAAGGATATCTACAGAGCAAGGGAAGTATATTGTTATTCACCGATGCTGATACCTACTATAGAAGCAAAGATACAATTTTGCTTACCATTTCATATATGCAGAATGAAAAATTAGATGTGTTAACTGGTATACCTTCTGCAGAAGTACTTCGGGATTTTTGGTCAAAGATTATAATACCACTATGGGATCTGGTCAATGCTCTCTTTGGTGTTAAAACAGCTGATGTAAACAATCCAAAATCAAAAGTAGCATATCTTATGGGAAGCTTTTTTTTGATACATAAAACAGTACTTAAAGAGGTAGGAACATTTCAATCTGTTCGTAAGGATATACAAGAGGATAAAGCGCTCGGACGGCGTATTAAGGAAGCAGGTTTCAATATGAGAATTGTCAGGCTAAATGGGATGATGTCAGCTCGCTGGTCTCGTGATCTTCATACTCTCTGGCATGGCATAGGAAGAACACTTGCCCCTATTGCAATCACAAATAGAGTCAAAGTTATTATAAATTTACTATTTATATTTTTTATTTCTGCTTTGCCATTTATGATCCTCCCATATACTTTATCAATTACTGTTATTCAACAAATTCCGTTTATGTCTACCTCACAACTTCTTCTTCAATTCGAATTTCATTTACTGTTATTTCTAAATATTGTCTCTTGTCTTATAGTAATTATTGGAGTAGCAATAAAGGCTGTCAAAGAATACAGAGTAACACCTGTCTACTCTCTATTGACTTTCTTTGCTGCAATTTTTCTAACTATCGCTTTTCTCTATACTATTCTTCCATTATTGATGTCAAATAAGACAAAACAAATAACATGGAGAGGAAGAAAATATGTTTACGATAGGAAAGAAGAGAGATTTCCAGCATGACTCTCCTCCATATTATTGATATGAGTATTCTCTTGTTAATGTTAAATTAATCTGTATAAAAATAATTAAGCAATAAGAATTGCCTATCTAAAAATCTGAATCTAGAAAAGTAGCTATTATTGATGTAGTTATTCCTCCTTCTTACTCTTTCTAGGTCTAAATTCTAATTCTACTCCACGTTTATTGTTATAATTGCAGGTAAAAGCTTTATTGCATGCAATAGGAAAAGCTTGACATTTCCGAGTTTAAGCATATCTATCTTTCCAGAAGCTCAATAAAACCTCTTTTTTAGCTTTTTCGTTTTAAAATGATGTGAGTAGATAACATAAATAATAATAACAACAATGACAGAAATGTCCAAAGCAGAAATTGGAAGATTTCTTATACAAGGTACATTCACAGGAAAACTTGCTACAGTTAAGAAACATGGAAGTTCTCATGTGTTCCAATTTGGTTTGTATTGGATGACGGGAATTTTAGTAGAGGTAGAGTAGAAAATATCATTTTTACCACTGGTAGCACATCAGTCAAAGCAAAAAATATTCGGCGAGATAATAGAGTAAGTACTTGTGTTGATGAATCAAATGCCGCCATTTTCCTATGTAACAATACATGTCACTGCAAAAATACACCCTTACAAACAAAAGGAGGTTTTAAAATGGGCGACTAAAATAGCAGAACGATATATGGGGAACAGCAATGCAGAAGCATATATGGTAGAAGAAATAGTGAGGAAGGTCTAGTTCTTGTACGAATAAAACCTACAAGAATGATTGCAGAGAAAGATATAGCCGGTTGGGATTGATGACGATTATTATTATTAGAGACAATGCGACGGCTTAGGCTCAATCGTTTTCAGCATAGTTTTTCAACTAGATAGGTTAAAATGCAAAACCTATCATAAATATTATATTAATTATAACAAATGAGGAAATAAATTTTTGAATAGAAAATATAGTAGGATACTTACAATCATCATCACTTTCGCTATCATTGCTACTATTATTATTATATTCATTTACTATTATTATCCTCAAATTTTATTCCTACCACCACATATTCCTATCACTACTACTGCAATACATAACTTCAAAGTGAAGGAAATCTATCCTACAAAACAGAATGGAAGAGAATGGTTTATCAATCTAGATGATCCTACAGCAGACGGAATATTTGATCCTCAATCTAAACTAATACAACAGCCTGATGGTTCATGGCAGATAAAAGGAAGAGGTGGTTCAGGGAAATAT
>JAJNBK010000148.1 GCA_021155845.1 Nitrososphaeraceae archaeon | reverse complement strand
ATTCTATTTCCTTAATAATAATGTCAAAAGATAGATTAATGAAAGAACTCTTCAATAAAAAGAATGACCAGAAAAGGATCAGAATTATCACCGAAATTAATAAGGATAATATTCAGTCATGTAAGGAATTAATGAAATTTGGTATTGAACTTCGACACCTAGATGAAGTCGTAGGAATATTCACTATTAATGAATTTGAATATTGTGCCACTAAAAAATTCCCAATCCAAGACAGACAATGTAGTTTTGAAAATCAATACCAACTTTCTAACAACATTGTATATAGTAACGACAAGGAAATTGTAAACCATTACAAATATATATTTAAAATCCTGTGGATCAAAGCTATTCCTGCAGAACAAAGGGCAAGAGAGGTTGAAGATGATATCAACCGTTTTACAACTGAAATTCCGAAAAACTCTCATGAAATTTCAGATGATATAATACGAATAACTGAAAATTCTTCTAATATTTCATTGTGCTTTGTAGTAGAAGGGCCCCAGTTAACTGATAGTAAATTCTTTGATTTATGTTCAAGAGCTCTTCAGAAGTACGAAAAAAAAGGGAGAGATCCCATTAATTAGGATACTTCTAGGTTTAGGTATGCAAATAAGACATTCAAAATTTTTAACACCAATGAGTTTTATAATTGGGGATAGAGAAGTTGTTGCTTCAATAGAGAAAATGATATTTGACGAAGGGATCAATAGTGCACTATTTAGCAATGAACGTCCATATATTGAACATTTCAAAACAGTATTTGAAGATTTATGGAATAATTCTGTTGATGCTGTAGAGAGGATAAAAAATATAGAAGCAATAAGCGCTGGGGAAACTGAGATCATTTATAGACCATTAAAGACACAAGATTTATTTATCAATATAATCAAATCTGCAAAAAAGGAGATTCTAATAATATTTCCTACTGTTAATGCTTTTTATCGAGAAGTAGGCATAGGTATAATACAGTTACTAAGACAAGCAGCAGAAGAGCGCGACGTAAACATTAGAATCATTACACCCACAACTGACATTATTGAAAAAGTCATATCAACTATGATTCAACCTGAATATAAAGAGAATTTTAATATAGAACGAACTGTACCAACAGCATCAACTAATACTGTAACTACTATGGTAGTTGATAGGCATGAATCATTAGTAATAGAGCAAAAGGATGACTCTAAGATGAATTTTGCAGATGCGATAGGATTATCTACATACTCAAATAGCAAACCAACTGTTTCTTCTTATATTGCAATATTTGAGAATTTCTGGAGCCAGATAAAGCTATATGACAAATTAAAATTGCGTGATGACATGCAGAATGAGTTTCTGCATATAGCAAGTCATGAAATGAAAACACCTACACAAGCTATTCTAGGATATGCAGAGCTATTGCAAAACCATCCGGAAAGAAGAGAAGAGATGGTACAGGCAATACATAGAAATGCGATTAGACTTCAGAAACTGACTAGCGATATATTAGATGTTGCCAGAATAGAAAGCCGGACATTGAAGTTAGACAAAGAAAAATTTGATATAAACAAAAAAATAGCAAATGTTATAAAAGATGTAGAAAAGCTAATTACTGATTCTAATAAATTAAAAATATTATTTACAGAACCAAGGGAGGCTATATTCGTAGATGCAGATAAAGTAAGAATATACCAAGTCATTTCCAATATACTAAATAATGCTATAAAATTCACCAAAGAGGGAACTATATTGGTATCTGCAAAAGTGACACAAAAAAAGGGTATGAACAGAGAAGAAACAGAAGAAGGAAGAGATTATGATAGTAGTAGCCCCAGACAAGTAATAGTGAGTGTAAAAGATAGTGGAGCAGGGATAGATCCTGAGATTTTGCCAAGGCTATTTACAAAGTTTGCTACAAAATCTGAAAAAGGAACTGGATTAGGGTTGTTTATTTCAAAAAGCATTATAGAATGCCATGATGGTAGCATATGGGCAGAAAACAATCATGATGGTAGCATATGGGCAGAAAACAATCCTGATGGAAAAGGGGCTATGTTTGCATTTAGCCTCCCATTATCAACAAATCAACCATAATCATAACAATGACGGTATAAGAATTGAGGTACAGTTAGAAAAGAAAAAAGTGTTAAAAATTATCTACATAAACCTAATACTAATAAGAAAAACCTTAAAGCTCAGATTATTTTTGCTATTGTAGGCAGGAACATACTTTTAGCACCGATATCGAAACTGATTACATCGAACCTACTACTAATTAACACATTATACTATCTTGATCTAATCTTTCCTTTATCCCTAAAAGTTTGAGTGACAAATTTGAATCAATTCTGTCTTATCTTACATTCCACCGAATCCGCTACGATATCGGTGCTTTTTAGTGGGTTCTAAAGACTAGAATTCATGGAATTTTTCTTGCACATTTATAGTTTTTTTTGATATTTACATAGTAAGCAATATCTATTCTTAATCGTTAATCGTTATAGATAATAATTGGCCATATTTTCTTGTTTTCACTTTACTTTTTTCTGTAAATTTAGCTCGACATTTTATCTAGATATGTATGCAAACTTCGACTCCCTTGAGGAGAGTATATGTATAATATGAACAACTGACTAAAGTGAGTAATATCTATAATAATTATAATTTTGTATTACTAACAAATTCAGGATATTTTCAAAGTTGACGTGTATCTCTTTTTTCAATAATTTCATGTCCGAAAAGAGCAGCATAGCTTGCACCAGCTATAAGAATTTGTTTGAATATCAGATTTATTAGAGGTAGGTAGAGGCTATAAGTATGCAAGTTGACCACCTACCACGAAGTCAAAAATAAAACGTGTCAGGATTGCTTGCCATTCATTGTTTTGTAGCTCCTCTACTACTACTAGCTATTAAATAAATATAAAAAAGCAACTATCATTATAGTGTCAAGCAACCTACCTAATCAGTAAAATGAAGCACTGTCAAGTATTCGGTTGATCGAACACATCAGATCATTTGAATAAAGTGTCGAAGACAAGCGACGTAAGCAAGGTATTAGTTACTGGATAGTAGGAGGACCCTAATTGTGATTATTCTTCCACTTGGATTTTAAATGTAACTGAATTTTCAGTATTATCAAAGCTATATTTTCGCAATTTTAGATCTTCAAAAACATATTTAAAAAGCCTATCAAAATACATAGACCATCTTTTGCCCATATCATGCTGTATTACAAATGTCTGTGTGCGATTATCTGTAATATCTTCATCACGCCTGTATGCAAATCCAGATACTCTTAGCCATGATTCAATTGTATCTAAGAACGATGATAAAGTATATTCTTTTCTAAGCAAAAGAGTCATATCCTTAATTTCATTTTTTGCAATATATTTTGATAAATCTTCTACTTCTTGCTCGTCAAGTCCCCCCATAAGTCTAATCAGCAAAGACTTGGGAAAAGAGACCATGCCAGCCTTAGAGGCATAAGTATCATATTCTACATGTGATTGAAATATTTGGCTTGCCAATGTGTTTAGGCTGATTCTTTTCTGATTAGATTCATTCCTTAATTGAGTAAGTATCTCATTATCAAACCTAAGAGTAACGCTACCACTCGATGGCTTTATCTTGCTACTTAGAGCTTGCATAATCTTATTATAATATACTTCAAATAGGTGAAATAAAAACGTTGTGTGCATTGCAATCATTTGATTGCATTATACGCATATTGTTGCAAAGCAAATTAGCTAGATTCAGGTATAGTTTCTTATTCATCTGGAATCTTTGCTTGCATTAAATTCATCATGCTTATGAGTAGCTGTGTTTTAGAATGTCGGTAGTATAATATGATGCAGTTTGATAAAAAAGATACAAATCAAATGCTGATACAAGTAGTCGATGATGAATTTGATATACTCAATGTTATCAAATTATATCTTCAAAAAGTTGGTCAAAAAGTTGGTTTGAATGTATTTGGATTTACAGATCCTAATTTGGCATTAGAGCATTTTCGGAATAATTGCAAAGATTACATTTTAGTTGTTTCTGATGTTAGAATGCCAGGTATGAATGGATTTGATTTTGAAGTCAATAGTACTGAATTATCAATAGGTTTAGGAGGAGCTAAGATAGAGGGCTTTATTCAAAAGCCAATATCTTTACGTAAATTGAGTAGTATGGTTCAAAAACAATTAGAAATAAAAATATTGTCGTCATAATAGAGCAATCCATCCATGGGATACCACTTGAAGATACTTGTAGGAAAAGGAACGTTTGAGCTCGGCAATGGAATAGCACCATAAGCAGCATCAGCAATAGGTACAATGGAGAAGAGATGAAGTCCAAGAGCTCTCCAGTAAAGGGAGATAGCGGGAATATTACAAGTTTAGGATTAGCTAGTTCATCTCCATATTCTATCCTGAAATCTATAACACCATGTTCATTTTACATATATGCCCACAGTTCTATAGTTGCCTTTCTGTCCTTCTAAAACAAGATTTCTTGGATTTCCCACCATGTCGCTCTACATACTTTCTTGTTTCAATAAGCATACCACCAGAGTCACACGTTGGATCACAAATTCTTATACCTTCTTTTGGTTGCACTAATTCAACTAACACAGACGGACGGACGACCTCTACAGGTGTAAAGAAAATGCCCCCTGATTTCTTGGTTTCATCAGCGAATTCTTCTAGCAAATATTCAAAAGCATTACCAAATATATCATTGCTTTCTAAATCAGAATTACGTAGCCTTGGAGAATTAAAATGGGATATTAGCTTGCGTAATTTATCATCTGGAATGCTTCTTTCTCACTCTTGACGTCTTTGATTAGCTTTTCTGCATTCTCTTCAAAAGTATCATTTAATCTCTTTAAGAATAATAGAGTCATAACAGGCTGATGATAATCCACAGGATCTAGAGCCTCTGAGGATGTCAGCACAATTTTCTGTCATCATTACTTTTTCCTTGATCTTCCATAATATATCATTATACCGGCGCATGTAGATCCAATAAATTCTGGAATGATGAATAACCAGAAGCGTTTTACTGGAGGAGCATGATAATCTAGCAAGCTAGCAATAGGCCCACCAACAAGTCCACCAAATAGCCCCATTAGTATTAATATAGTGATTATTCGCTCCTTGTTCACACAGTAATATACTAGATTTTAATGAAAAAGAACAAAATAGAGTCAATTCTGTCTTACATTCACCGAACCCGCTAACTATATGGGTTCTTCTACAACTATCGAATACTAAAAAGTAAGAGTCATAGTTATACAGCAAATTAATTAATACATAATAAATAAAATAAATAAAAGAACTCACTTTTTATTATTTATTTTGCCACACTCCAAATGTATTTTTTTGTGGATCTTCTAATACTGCATAATAGCCTTCTGATATTTCTTGTTTATTTTTTACAACTCTAGCTCCTAGTTGTTTTGCTTTGTTTATGTAGTCTTCAATTGATTCGACTGTTACAAATTGTGTTGATATTTGCTGTGGGTTTTCTTTTTGCATCAATGCTCCACTTATACCTGCATTCTTTACCATCCAATAGCCTTGTGTTTCTCCTTTTTCAAACTGCCAACCAAATAATGAAGTGTAAAAGTTCTTCAAGTTCTCGACGTTATCTGCTGGAATTTCAAAGTGTTCTACTTTATGACTAGATGCCATTATCTTTTCACATCTCCTCTTATAATCTAGTATGTTTTTCTGTTATTCTAATCAAATTAAGCCTGGCCAGACTCTAACTTTTGCTTTACTGTTTGAGCAGCCTGCCTTTACTGTTTGAGCAGCCTGCTCTAATCCTTTTCTTATTTTATTGTCTGCTTGGCTACCTGAAAGCATATTTGCAATTTTTCCAGTTGTTGGTAATTCATAATCAATTGAATGTCTAATATGTGTACTATTTCCTCCACGTCCTTCAAATTCCTGAATACTATCCCATTTCTTAAATGGCCCTTGTGTTTGCCTTGTAACTAGCCTCCTATTTTGTTCTTTCTCTGCTACTTCAAGTCTCATTTCTTCTTCTTTACCCATGTATTGACCTTTTACTTTCATTTCAGAGCCTTCTTCACCTTTTGAACCTGAAACTGATTCGGATTCTTTGACTATATCACGTGGCCATGCTTCTTTGATATTGTCTGGATTAGTATAGTATTCATATACTTTTTCAACTGGTGCATTTATGTCTGTTTCATATTGTACATTTGCCATAATACCCTCAGTAGATTACATCACTTTTAAAGGCTCTATGCTACACACTAGAGAATATATAAAATTACATATTGTGATAGTCAGTCCTATTGAATTTGTGTGTGCGTATAATAAAATTCAATCTATTCTTTGTTTTTATTATAAGTGCACTTTCTAGTTGCAAGAGTCAAATATGTCTATCTCACATCACACCGAACCCAGTAACGATATGCATTCTTAAATGTGTGGATATAGAGTAATAATAATCGCTGGTTATATATATTATAACTAACAAACAGAAATTTTACATAGATTACAATGATGAAGGTTTTTCTCTTCTATTAGTCTGATGTGATAAGTTTGGGGTTGTTTTTTACGATCTTTATAAATTCTTCTAGTTTTTTAAGTGTCTCAGGATGCAAATGATGTTCAATTCCCTCAGCGTCTTTATTTGCAGAATCTTCGTCTACTCCGATCATTTTAAAGAAATCCGCCAATAAGCCATGCCTCTCACGAATACTTTTAGCAACAAGGAGCCCCTCATGTGTAAGGCTGATTCCTCTATATTTCTCATAATTAAGATGACCGCTCTCATCTAACCTCTGAACCATTTTGGTGACACTTGGGGAACTAACATTTAGATATTTGGAAATTTCTACAGTTGTAGCATAACCTTTCTGTTGAATTAA
>JAJNBK010000147.1 GCA_021155845.1 Nitrososphaeraceae archaeon | reverse complement strand
GGGGTTTGGTTTTTGAAAGACCATGCCTATACGTCTTTTGATGATTACCGGATCAACAGTTTTATTATCGTATATATTGATGCCGTCTAGAATGACCTGACCCCTTGCGCCTGCGCCAGGAGTCATCTCATGCATACGATTAAGACAGCGAATAAGAGTAGTCTTACCACAGCCTGAAGGTCCAATAAAAGCAGTAGCAGTATTAGACTTGACGTCTAAATTGATGTTCTTTAAAGCTTGTTTTGACCCATACCATGCATCAAGGTTCCTAATAGACACCTTATATTTATTAACAGTAGCAAAACTCTTACCATCAGCATTGTCCTGTAAAGGTTCAACCACTCTGCTATTATCGATACTAAAACTTTCCTTAGAACCCAACTGAGCATCTATGTGGGATATTAACTAATATCTATTATCTATATAGATAATATAGATAACATATTGTGAATGGGCGGATTCATATGGTTGTGAAGCCAATCTCCATATTCGAAGTGGTAGAGCATCGATTGGCCCAGAAAATCCTGTAAAGAATAAACTTGTCCCAAGTATGGTCATTATAAGCGGAGCTGTTTCACCTGCAATTCTGGATATAGCCAACACAATACCTGTGAGGATACCACTTTTGGCGCTTTTCATAGTTATATACAATGTAATTTTCCATTTTGGAATTCCTAGAGAGTAAGCAGCCTCACGTATTGAATTGGGAACGATCTTAAAAGATTCTTCAGTAACTCTGACTACGATGGGTATCATAATTATTGATAAAGCAAAAGCGCCTGCCCAAACTGAAAATGAGCCAAGTAGAAGAACTAATGTTACGTATCCAACTATTCCCATTACTATTGAGGGTAAACCTGTCAGAACATCATTGAAAAACCTGACTGCAGAAGGAAATATTCCATTACCAGCATATTCTGAAAGGTAAATACCCGAAAGTATCCCTACTGGTGCTCCAATTAATGACGCCAATCCAACTACAATTAATGTTCCCTGAATGGCAGGAGCAATACCCCCATGCCCTAGAAAAAAAGATCCTGGCGGCTGGGTAAGAAATTCTATACTGATAGCTGAAATACCATTCTTTACTACTTCAAATAGAATACTTCCTAAAGGAATAAGAGCAGAAATAACACAGACTATTGCAAAAGCAGACATAATTCTGTCAATCAATTTTTTCTTTGAAGACTGTCTTGACATGATATCTTGAATTCTTTGTCTGTTGTTCTCTTGTCTTGATTCTTTTTGCTGCATTATTATTCTCTCACTCCTGGGCTAACTTTTGTGATTTTTGAAACAAGCAAACGTGCGCCAATGTTGATTACTATTGTCAGAATCAAGAGAACAGCTCCAAGGCCCATTAAAGCAGAAATATGTAGCTCCGATGACGCTTCATTGAATTCATTTGCAATTAAACTGGATAATGTTTGACTTTGATCAAAAAGGGAGGAAGGAATAGCGGCTATTCCTACTACATTTCCAATGATCATTGTAACAAGTATAGTTTCACCAACAGCTCTACCTAATCCAAGGATTGCGGCTCCTAATAATCCCGACTTTGCATATGGAAATATAGCGACTCTCACAGTCTCCCATCTTGTGGCCCCCAAACTATATGCAGCCTCTCTTTGAGAATTTGGTACTGCTTTTATTATCTCACGTGAAACAGATGACACAATAGGAATAATCATTATTGCAAGAACTATTCCTGCTGTGAACACATCTAAGCCAAATGGAGTTTGAGCAAAGAATGGAATTGATTCTCCAAAAGCGTTATGCAAAGGCATCTCGATTAAATCTCTAATCCAGAACCTAAAAACAAATAGTGCCCATAAGCCGTAAATAATACTTGGAACTGCTGCTAATAATTCTATAATAAAAGATAATGGCGTACTTAACCTGCGCGGTGCCATCTCGGAAATAAATACAGCTATTCCCAAACTTACAGGAACTCCAATAATCATTGCTATCGCTGAACTGATTACTGTCCCAATGATATATGGCAGAGCACCATATGATTCGCGGCCTTCTACTGGATTCCAATCGGTACCAGTAAGAAAACCAAAACCTTCGAGTGAAAATATCTCTTTAGACCCTTCGCCAACTGAAAACGCTATAATCGCTAACATGAATAAAGTATAACCGGCGGCTGCTACTGCTACGATATGAAAAATCCTATCTCCTTTGTGTTTTCCTTGCAATAAAGATGAATACAAAATTCTTCTCTTTTGTTCCTTAGATTCTATGTTAATACAACAAACACCTCTAAAATATCACAAATGGATCTTTTCATACAACGTTATATGTATATTGATAGCATAAAAGCTAAAATATTTTTGCATTAAAAAGGAAAAGGAGGTAATTGCTTGAACAAATGTACTCTTGCACCAAGTGTTCAAGGCTGCGCGCCAACTGATGTGGTTAATGGCTTTCCCTGAAATGTTAATGACTTCAATGTTTCTTGATTGAGATTGACAACTTCTGCAGGTAATGGCACATATGCTAGATCATCAGCTGATTGTTGCCCGTCTGTAATAGCCCATGACATAAAATCAACTAAGGCTTGTCCCTTTGCTTGATCAATGTTTGGATTTGTACTCAACTCTTTGAATAAAAGCAGATATGAGAAGCTTGCGACAGGGTATGAGTTTGTGCCAGGCGCATTGACAACTGAGACATGTTCCCATGAAGCATCACCTTTTGGTAAACTTTGTGATGTTGCTGCCGCTGCTGCCTTAGTAGAATCTAGTGTCGGTTCTATGAAATTACCTGCTTGATTTTGTATATAAGCGTATGGCATTTGAGTAGTCAATGCATAAGCTAGTTCTACATATCCAATTGTGTTAGGAGAACCCCTAATTGCATTGGCAACACCTTCATTACCTGGACCGCCTATTCCAACTGGCCATTGTACAGATTTTCCTTTTCCTATCTGCTGATTCCATGTTGTACTGATATTAGAAAGATAATCCGTCCAAACATAAGTTGTACCTGAACCATCTGATCTATGTACCACTATAATATCTTCAGCGGGTAATGATACATCAGTATTAAGCGATTGGATTGCAGGATCATTCCATTTTGTTATTTTACCCAAAAATATATCTGCAAGAACTGGGCCTGTAAGTTTTAATCCCTTATTTGGCATACTGGGTATGTTATAGGCTGCAACTACTGAACCAATTGTTTCAGGTATATGCACTGCACCAGGAGCACTTCGCATTTCTGACGCAGTGAGGGGAGCATCAGAAGCACCGAAGTCTACTGTTTTTTCAGTAAACTGTTTAACACCTCCACCGCTACCTATTGATTGATAGTTTATGTTTACATTTGGCTTAATGTTTTTGTAATCAACTCGCCAGGTATCGATTAGAGGAAAAGGAAACGTTGCTCCTGCTCCGTTGATAGTTATTTGACCTTGTGCATAGGCTTTCAACGGCATAATGGTAGGCATAATTGCTGCCGAAAATATGCCTGCAACAAGCATTATCAATAGTATAGGCTTTGTTAATTGGTTATCCACAAACGTATACAGAAAACACATGAACTAATTAGTAACGCATATAATTCATATAGTCTACATAGGTCTATCTAGTTTAGGGTTAATTTCTTCAAAATATATACATTTATTTTTAGTAATAAAGTATCCAAAATTAGTAAATAATAGGAATAGGCACTTGAATATAGGTTTGATATAACTTTTTAATTTTTGGATTTAGATTCCATTTAATCAAAATTATCAAATAATAGACATTTAATTCTCAACCATAAAAAGAGAAGTACAACTCGAGTGATGCTAATATTATGCGCAAGTAACCGCCAAAGTAAATGATAGATTTGCATTGAACAACAAAGGCAAAATAAAAAGGAAGGAAATTAGACAGTCTTCTTCTGTTTCTCCATACATTGTATGAGTGCAGACTGGATCGCCTGCATCTTTACAGTTTATGCTTAATGTCATTTCAAATCTATAATAAATTAAGAGTTAAATGCATTTCCTTTTAAGACCTGGATAGTTGATACATTATTATTGTTATTAATCCAAGTTTGCTATTTTCAATATTCATTATTTTCGTTAGAACATCGGTGATAACAACTCATATCAAATTTAGATGCATTTGTCATCTCCAATTTATTAAAAGTTAAATTAACCTCTATCTACAAACTTTATACGATTTAGGTATTTGAAATTGAGCAATCTAGTACGTGAGGAGGAACTGGGGCAGTGGAGAAGGACACATTATTCCGCTGAAATCAATTCTTCTCTTGATAATAAAGAAGTAATAATTATGGGTTGGGTCTCAAGTATCCGTGATCATGGCAATATTTTGTTTATTATGATAAGAGATAGATACGGAGATGTTCAAGTTATTGCAAAGAAAAGTGAATGTACAGACGAATTGTTAGAACAGATACGTCAGATAAAAGAACATACAACACTTGCAGTACGAGGAACAATCCGATCCCAACGAAAAGCACCTAGCGGCGCTGAAGTTATTCCGTTAGAATTGAAGGTATTTTCTATAGCCAAGAAAGCTGCGCCTTTCATGGTTCAAGATAAAACATCAGTAGGTATTGATACAAGGTTAGATTTGAGGGCACTAGACCTCCGTAGAAATATTCTACAGAGCATTTTCCATATCCGTCATGCCACTCTGGATGCGATCAGAGAGATTCTTGTAAGAGAAGGATTTATTGAGGTAAATACCCTCAGTTATATAAGGAACAACTGACCATGGCATTTGAAAATGTATTTGAAATAGGTCCAATTTTCAGAGCTGAACCATCTCGTACTAACAGACATCTGTCAGAAGCGATATCTATTGATGTTGAAAAAGCATTTGTAGATTACATAGATATGATGGAATTGCTGGAGAGAATAATTTTGCATATAATCACTTCCATTAAAGAAAAGAAAAAAAATGATCTACAATACCTTGATCTTCAATTGCCAAATTTTGAAATGCCATTTCCAAAATTTTCTTATTCAACTATAATAGAAATGCTACAGAGTATAGGAGAACGGATCAGGTGGGGAGATGATCTAACTCCTCAGATGATGAAAAACTTATCAGATGAAAGGATGAATGATTTTTACTTTATCACTGATTGGTTCTTTAAAGCCCTTTTACGTAAAACCAAAATATATAGAACGTCAAGAGATCTCCGAATCCTTTGATCTCATGTATGGATCATTAGAATTGTCATCTGGTAGTACTAGAATAAATAGAAAAGATGAATTATTACAAAGAATGAAAATGCAGGGACTGAATACAAAGGCATTCGATTATCATCTCCGGCTATTTGATTATGGAGTTCCACCTCATGCAGGATTTGGTGTAGGTTTAGAACGTCTACTCATGGCTATCACAAGAATAGACAATATACGCGATCTAACTTTATACCCTCGCGATATAGACAGGTTGGTACCATAAGAAAAAAATGGAGCATTTTGGCATGGTATCTAAAGAAGAGATCAAACATCTTGGGCTGCTTTCAAAATTAGAATTAACAGATGAGGAACTTCGAAAATATGAATCACAGATCGAAGAAATAATTAGGTATTTAGATGTATTAGACAGAATATCTTTAGATGAAATTGAACCAGTTCAATCAACAATAAAGTTTTCTGAATTGAGAAAAGATAATGTGGAGACGTTCCAAGGTGATGCATTAAAAAATGTAAAGTATAGAAAAGATGCATTTATAAAAGGTCCGAGGATGTCTTGAATGGCAAACCTGTGTCATCTTAACTCTGGTCAAATTACTTTAGGTATTAAAAATGGAGATTTTTCTGCAGAAGAATATGTTTCCCAGATTCTTGAACGAATAGAAAAAATC
>JAJNBK010000146.1 GCA_021155845.1 Nitrososphaeraceae archaeon | reverse complement strand
GATTTGCCAGACCATTTGTTTTCAATTAGATAATTGATCCATGCTCTAATAGTTGGTCCCATCTTTCTTGATAATGGTTCCAAAAAACCGTTAACGATTTCTCTTTTCGCTCCATCTCTACTTAATCCTCTACACATTAAATAAAAAAGCTGGGATTCATCCAACTGTGCTACTGATGCGGAATGGGTTGCTTTTACCTCATTAGTTTGGATCTCAAGTCCTGGAATGGCATCTGATTTAGCACCTTTGTCTAGCAGAATTGCATGACCAGCAAGATAAGACTCGGCAGCTTTGGCACTCTTTTCTATTTTTATCATGCCTTTAAACAACGATTTAGAAGTATCTTTCATAACAGACTTGACAAGTACTCTTCCTCTTGAGTTATGACCTAGGTGAATCAAATTAGAGGTAACATCGAATGATTGATTTCCGATACCGAAGATGATTTCAACATCTTCGCCAGACGATCCTGGACCTTTCATTATGCTGTCAATTTTATATCTTGATAACTGTGTGCCAAACATCCCTAAATACCAGGACATTTTAGCATCTCTATCGATGAAAGCCTTCCTATTTGAGAAATTTATGGTATCTCCGCTCATCGCTTGCAGTGTTACCATTTCAAGACGAGCATTAGGATGTACATGACATTCAACTAACTCGAAGTAAGCCTGTTGAATATTATTATTTGTCGCGTTGGGTGGCGCATAAATCTCCTGAACTACTGTCGCTTTAGAGCTAATATCTGCAACAACAATATTACGTCCTATTGAAGAGATCCCATTGTCTGCCAGTGAATTTACAATTCTTATTGGTTCTTCTATAATTACATTTTTTGGAATATAGATAAAAATACCTGATTGAAAAGCAGCAGCTTCTAATGCAAGGAATTTGTCTTCAGTATACTCCAACTGATTAGCAGATAGCGTTGCCTTTATAAGATCTTCATGCTGTATTATCGCTTCTTTTAAATCGGATATAATAACCCCTTGTTTTGCAATTTTATCAGGGATAAATATTCGATTTATTGAAGAGCCAATTTGTAATATACCAGTACCATGTTCTAATTCATCGAGTCTATCTACAAGATCTTTGTATGGCTCTGACCTTATAGTCCTATCTGGCAGATGGATATATTCTGGCTTCAAACGGTTGGCATCGGAGTATTTACTATAAAGGGGTGAAACTTCGACAGGCAGTGATTCATAATTGGATAATGCTTTTTCTCTCATGCGTATCAACCAATCTGGCTCTCTGTTTTCTGTTGTTATTGTATTAATATGCTGACTGTTAATAGTAGATAAAATAACCAACCAGCTATATCATTCCTTAATAAGAAAAAGAGTGTGTGTGTACTCTTAACCTACTGAGCCTTCCATTTCAAGCTTTACAAGTCTGTTTAACTCTACCGCATATTCCATTGGTAATTCTTTTGTGAACGGCTCCATGAATCCCCCAACGATCAGTGATAGTGCATCAGACTCTGAAAATCCTCTACTCATCAGATAAAAGATTTGATCTTCTCCAATCTTTCCTACACTTGCTTCATGTGATATTGTTGCATCTTCTTCATTTACTTCTACATAGGGATATGTGTCAGTTCTCGAATTTTCGTCTAATAGCAATGCATCGCATCTTACGTTAGATTTTACACCTGTAGCACCTTTTGCAACGTGCAATAGTCCCCTATATGTTGTTCTACCAGTATCTTTGCTAACTGACTTGCTTGTAATTCTGGAGGTTGTGTTTGGTGCCAGATGTACTGCTTTTGCACCTGCATCTTGATGTTGACGGGCGCCTGCGAAAGCTATTGACACCACTTCTGCATGAGCATTCTTTCCTAACATATAGACACCTGGATATTTCATGGTCAATCTGCTACCTATATTTCCATCAATCCATTCAACTGTGGCGTTCTCATATGCATATGCTCTCTTAGTTACGAGGTTATATACATCCTTACTCCAGTTCTGGATTGTAGTGTACCTAATCTTGGCACCCTTCTTTGCAATTAACTCTACAACTGCAGAGTGTAATGATTCGGTAGTATAAACTGGTGCAGTACATCCTTCAATGTAATGAACTTCTGCATTCTCGTCGGCAATAATCAGAGTTCTTTCGAACTGACCAATATTTTCTGCATTAATTCTAAAGTATGCCTGCAAAGGAAGGTCGACTTTTACATTTGGTGGAACGTAAATGAAGGATCCCCCTGACCAAACAGCACTATTTAATGCTGCAAATTTATTATCTTCTGGTGGGATGACCTTTCCAAAGTGTTTTTTCATAAGTTCTGGATATTCTTTAACTGCAGTATCTGTATCGACAAAAATTACACCTTGTTTCTGAAGATCTTCTCTTAGATTATGATATACTACTTCCGACTCATACTGAGCGCCTACACCTGCTAGGAACTTCTTTTCTGCCTCTGGAATGCCAAGCTTATCAAAGGTATTTCTTACAGATTCTGGAACATCATCCCAGCTTTTACTTTGTTTTTCAGATGCTTTGGCATAATAATATATATTCTGAAAATCAATTTTTGAAATATCTCCACCCCAATTTGGCATTGGCTTGCTCATAAAGACATCATATGATCTCAACCTAAAGTCTCTCATCCAATCAGGCTCACCTTTCATTTTACTAATCTCTTCAACAGTGCCTCGTGAGAGACCTTTTTTACTTAAAAATACATAAAGCTCCGTAGAGTCCTTAAAGTCATACTTACTATAATCCATATTCAGTTCTTCTGTAGTCATATGTATGTATAACGCTGTTATGTTTTATATATATATATCTCTCTCTCTGACAGTACGCTCAGCATAAAGCACTTAGCAAATACCAAATAAGTCCTTATAATGACTAAAAAGAGCACTATATACTAACCTTAGTTCAGGATATGCTTAGCCAGCTCAAAAGTACCTCTAATCGTGTGGATTTTAGACTCAATCGAGTGGATGCCTTTTTTCCTCAATTCTTCCTGGGTGAAGGGGCCTATTGCTATTACCGCCTTTACTTCTCTGATTAATGATCGGACATCAGAGGATGACATACTTTCCATGATTTCAAAAAATGACAAAGCTGTAGAGGAGCTTGTAAAAATAATGGCGTCTACTCTTTTTTTTTCTAAGAGCAAAATAAAATCTTTCCAAATGACATTAATATTGGCAGTTCGGACATCATACAAGAATAGTTCGTCTACTTTTATACCAATTTTGCCCAGATCTCTAGCAATGAAGTCATTTGATGCACTACTTCGTGGAATGATAATTCTTCTTTGTGGTATGAGGTTCATTTTTGTGAATAGTTCCACCATTCCCTTGGCAGAATATTTTTCTGGCATCAAATGGACATTTATTCCGCGGTTAACGAGACATTCTCTGGTTTTTGGTCCTACTGCTATAATAGTTCTATTATTTAATAGAGAGATAATCTGATCAGTTTTCTTCATTGTATTTGCGAGGTCAAATAATACATTCACAGCCCACTGGCTCATAAATGCACAATAATCATATTCTTCTTCGTTTATCTCATTGATAAACTCTAAAATAACTTTAGGATCTCTTGGCACTATTTCTATAGTAGGTAAGGCGATAGTCTTACCGCCTTCCATTTTGACAAGGTGTGAAAATTCCTCAGAATCAGCATCATTTC
>JAJNBK010000145.1 GCA_021155845.1 Nitrososphaeraceae archaeon | reverse complement strand
TCCATTGAATCCTTCAACGCTGGATTTTGGAATACCATATTCTCTGCCTTTGCCCCCCATGATAGTGATTGTATCGCCAGCTATGGCGAAAACATTGCCAACGTCCTCCATATCTTTGGAACGTACATTTTTGTGGATAATTCTGTCCCAGTTCAGAACAGGTTCAGACATGCTACATCATTGATCGTATATGCAAACCCCTATATAAAATATAGTAATTTTATTGAGTTTATATAAGATATTTATATATTAACTTATATTGATATAATATGTTTATTTTTGTTTTAGAAACATGTAATGATTAGGCAATACAGACATAATATATCAGTTGACAAAATCAAAATAACATGTCTTATAGACATAGACGCTCAGTAATCCAGCCTTAACAATATTTGTCATGTTTATCAAAACCTTATCATTGTAATCAGATTCGTTGGATTCTTTACCTTTGTGTGTAGCATAGGAAACTAAATGTGAGGTTGATTTGCTTTTGTTGTTCTACCAATTGCATAATTGTTTGTTTACACCTTGTTGTTGCTGTTATTGTCCTGACGACATTAACGAAGGATAATTAGTTGTATAAGAAGTAGTATATTTTTAGATATCAAACAATACAAAATCATACAATACAAAATTGCATAATTCATGA
This sequence comes from Nitrososphaeraceae archaeon, assembly GCA_021155845.1. The sequence continues at coordinate 5,229 of JAJNBK010000145.1, read as the reverse complement.
TTATCTCTTAACGATTCAATTATCGAGAGGGTAGCAAATTTCAATAGTATTAAACTGTCCCTTAAAACATCTTTTACTTTATATTCAGCTGCTTGTTTTATTTTGTTAAGATATTCTTCATTATTGTTCTGAAAATGAGAAACAAGATTTGCTATTCTTATCTTTTCAAAGTGAAAGATATTGTTCGCCTTTATATTGCTAGGGACAATATAGACAATATTGAAACCATTAGGAGGCAACAAAAATAGGAGCACTGCCAGAAGGATGGAGATATGAATTCGATCAAAAGATTGAGCAACTGGAACGCAAATATGAAAAGTTGATATTATAAAACATGCTTATGATTTCTCAAACTCGTCGCTTATTATTTTGAATACTTTTGATTTATTTGACCTGTTGCTGAGGAGACTTAATCATCTAAAGACACATAGTGAATTTTATGGAAATGCTTCTTGAATCCCTTGCATGGATTGCATTAGGTTTTGTGTCAACATTACTTTGTTTGGAAATGTCATGGAGAATGGGCAGCAAGATGACAGGTAAAAGAAGGCTGGCGACAGGAAGAGTAATGCCGCAACAAATAACAATCGGGGGGCGAAAATGAGATGACCTCAGGAATATATCTTAACAAAGATGTATTGGCATTAGAGACGCCGCATATAGGATATGTCATAAAAGAAACTGAGAATAAAATTATCGTATATAATGGTATAATGGATAGATATGACATCCCAAAATCAGAAATTCAAAATACTGGTAGAAATGTGCTAATTGGTCTTCCTCTATATGGGATTGTACATAAGTACAAGGTAAGGCGCGAAGAAGAAGTATTACCCATCACAAGTACATCAGAGAGATATATGGATAAGTTAGAAAGTTACAGAACTTGCTAAAGACTAGGTAGATAGAATATCTAAAGACATTCTTTAACAAGTAGAATAAAACAAAACCTGGAGAATTTAAGAGAACAGCTGGATGGAAACATACTATATCTACTCTTCCAATATTAGTTACAGACGGTAATATGGATACCATATTATCTGATGTCTATTTAGATCTAGATCCTGTCAAAGTTTAGATATTAATCAAAATACTAAGAAAGTCATACAGTAAAGTTTCATGGTGATACACTCTTCTAGATATTGAAAAGGTATCTATAATTTGACATTACCTAGTATTGTTATAGAAAACTTACTGACTTAAGACTTATGTAACAATACATTTTATTCTTATGGCATGCCAAAGTTATTCTTTCTTACAGCAGCTGTAGATTGCTTGTGCTAAAATTCCATTTGGATTCTGTGCTATTTGTTTTTAATCCACTACATTAATACATACATTATCTTTTAATTTATAGTGAATTTCCTCGACATAGTATGCTTTATCTGTTAATGGATACAATGCATTTGCGTCATTTCCTGATAATTCTTCAATATTATCTTCTTCACGGTGGACTTCTATTATTTTACTCATTAATATTATTATAAGAATATACTATATTTATGTTATGTCGATTATATAAACTACGGGACAAGGACTTTGACTAGCCACTAAATTTGGGGATTTGAATTTAAAATATTAAGCTCGCGGTTTAAGAACAAATTTTATCCTAAATGTTTGATATCCATAGCCTTGTAATGCAGAGATTCTGCTGCTGCCTATTCACCATCACTACCTTCTACTGGTGGTGCTATATCTATTCCATCAGTATATCCTGTTGTTAGTTTCTTTAAGCCAAGATATTTCATAAGAAGTAGAGATATTAGATAATAGAATTATTGTATTACCTGTTGCTTGATTGTTGATTGGTTGTTTGTACCAGATTGTTCTTCTTCTTCTGATAGTTATATTTTGGAAAGATGTTAAAGATTATGTGCGGGTAGTCTCATTTTATTTACTCCTGCATTTTGTTAGCGCAACTAAGACTTTTGCTTCTAAATTTATAGCTAATTATGATTTTGCTTTAGTAGTATTATGATGGTAAGACTAGAAAATGTGTATTTTCGCTAATTGGTGTGTATCCTTCTTTTCTTGTCTGTATGCTTGTATAATAATCTCCTGGTGAGGACTCTTCTTCTTCTAAAGGTAAAGTATAAGAAATCAGTCCAGATTCATTCGTAGTATCAGTATAGGTATACTCTATCCCAGGACCATTTACTGTTATAGATACTGTAGCTTCGCTAACCATTTCATTTGTTCTAGCATCGATCACTGTAACTGTTATAACCTGTTCTTCTCCGATGACTATTGGGTTCTTACTGAACATAACAGCCGATATCATCAAAGTACCTTGATTTTGTGCTACTACTATACCTCCTGTGGATCCTGCAATTACTGCTGTTGTTATTATTGCATACATCATAATATATTTAATATTCATTATAGTATATTCCTAGTAGATACGTGGTTTTAAAACATTAACAAGAAATAGGAAGACATTATCTTCACCTTTCTTCCTGCAATTCCTAAAAGACGTCAATAAGAAGACCAAGATAGTAATAGAAGCGGCAAAACTTCCGAAATAACTAGTTGTTACATTGTCATTTGCATGTTTATAATCATAATATATAATGTATAGCGATAAATGTCTAAAGTTAGCATTGCCTTGGAAAAAAACTTTGCAAAAGCTGTCTTAGTATCCTTTCTGATGTTGAATGTCCTTAAAAGATGGGGCTGTAGGTAGAAAGGATTCATGGGTTGTTATAACTACAGAATGCGGACTTGTTAGATTGATACTCCTGTCTGCTACATTCTTCAAAATCACATCTGTAACAGGATCTCCAAATCCAAACTGTGCATGATACACTGCTATATGTCCTTTGCTTGCATATGGAGTCGAATCGTATAACAAAATAAACTCACTTGCATTAAGTTGGAGGCCATTAAGCAAGACTGTTAATGAAGCTCTATTTGTATCTGCTTTATGGGAATAATTCAGATTGCTAGATATTTGTTCATGTATTGCAGTATCGATCTGTGATAGTTGAGATAAAGGACTCTCATCAGATATACTCTGTGACGTGAAATAATTCCCCGTAGTAATCACAGCAATGTAGATAAGTATAGCCAAGCAAGCAGCAATCATACTTGTCTGGGCAATGGCAGTCATAGGATGATTTTATCTATCCTCCTGGATATAAAGTATATTGATACAGTTAGTTAGGCCTATAGATATAAAGCTTTTCTATCTTCCATACGGTAGGGAAAAGTGTACTGAATGTGAGCAGAATCATTTGATTCTCAAATTATTGATTAGATAATAAATGTGTATAATTAGTCGATAAAATAGGTATGAGTCTTGCTGTGCTGATAGTTATGACGACCTAGTTATACTAAAAACAAATCAAGTCTTCTTAATACAATCTCATTGTACATGGAATATTTTCGAATAAGAATAACTAATCTTGAAACCTTGGTTAAATTCTATATTGAAAAAATGTGAATGAAGGGAATCATCAAGAGGAAATATGAGAAGATATGGACGAGGACTTTGGGTCAAACAAACTCAAGGATGAGAAATCTAATCAGATATTGAAGCTGAATTGGTATCCGGAATATTCGCCCTTTAATGTTCCTTATATCGTTGGAGAAGCTTTGGACCATATTAGTTTTGTAGTAGTTGAGAACGCAGATAATACAGTTAATCAATCAGTTGAAAAAGGAGTATAATCTACTGAAATAACTCCATCCAAAACAGAAGGATGGTTTGCTTATCTAAAAGGTCCTAATGGAAACTTGATAGGGGTATAAAGGCCAATTAGATAATAAGACGACGATTCAAATGAAAATAATTCAAAAGGCAGGAACAGAAGTATTAGTGCTGATATCAGTGCTAAATGTAGACTCTATTGCTTTAATAGAAATGGTAAAATTTAAAAGATTATCTTTTACTAAGAGGGATTTGAGCCTTGCTAGTAAATGGGACTGGTTACTTTTTGATTCATCAATAATAAGGAAATCATAAATTCCTTTTAAAAAAAGTATTTTTAATATTATTTCTTTCATTCATATTATCAGCATTTACCGAATAGTTTAGTATTATATTATCTTATCAGCTAATATATTCAGTCTTACATAATCGAGATTCCATATCATTTTGAAATGATTTTGCTCAATTTCATTTAATACAGATTCAAGATATTCTTGTTTATGATTATCTGTTGGAATGTATCGTAAATAAGGTCCTAATACGACTGTCTTCATATACAATGAATAACTCCTTCTATTGACAAAACTTATTGATGCTTCTGATAAGTATACTCTAATATTTTTGTATCCTATTTCATTAAGAAGTTTTTCGCTATCTGATGGTTTTGGAAAATACCATTCTTCTTTCCATTCTTTAAAATAATCTTTGAATTTTGCAGAGTCTTTTACTTTCTCAAAAATAGAAATAGCTTTCTTTAAATTCCCATATCCCCCACATTGAATAAGTAATTGTCCATTTTGATTTAGTAATTCAAAAAATGTATTGAATAACTTTTGATGATTAATATCCAATGCAATACTGCACTTGAAAATATTACATCTACTTTCGATAAAATAATCTTTAAACTAAGATCAAGAAGATCAGAATTAATAATAGTTACATTTTCAAATTGAGACAAATTATCTTTTGCTTTATCAATCATATTAACATCATTATCGACAGCATTATATCTTTCCATTTGGAATTTCTTTTGCCAAAATTTTTGTAACTCTTCCTGAACCACATCCTGCATCCATTACAATTTCCTTACCTGTCCAATTCCTTAATTGGATGAGTTTTAATGCGAATTCTTCTTGTATTGTAGAAACTTTATCATATGTTTCTGCATCCCAACCATTACTATCTCTTGCCTTCATAATATAGTACGTATATTCTACTATTAATAATTGCAAATATCTTTTATTTTTGCTTCAAATTCTTTCTAATCATTTATGATGTAAAACCATTTAAACAGAAGAATAAGGTAAAAATAGTTTAGAGATATTTTTTCTTCTTAATTTCTCAAGATGTTCTGATAACCTTTGCATGTCCTTTAATAGATTTGTTTAATCATATCCTATTTTTCCTTAAATATAGCTAGTGTCATGATTATCAAACTAGACATTCTATTCATATCCATATATGCGAAATAGAAATTCTATGTAACTGTTATTGGAAAGTCTACTAATTCTCCAGTATTGTTGATGTTTGAAACCCTTACCATGACAGAGCCGACATTCTCATCTGTAAAAGTGAAAGAT
>JAJNBK010000144.1 GCA_021155845.1 Nitrososphaeraceae archaeon | reverse complement strand
TGGAAAAGAGGTATTTATGAAGAGCTGTAGTTTCGATCATGTTATTCGATCATGTTATTCGATCATGTTATTCGATCATGTTATTCGATCATGTTATTCAGTTCACAATAAATTATCAATAGGTGATAGTTAGCATATATTCAAACATAGTAAGGCGCCGGGGGTGGGACTCGAACCCACGAGTCCCGAAGGACATCAGCTGGCACGTCAATAGTAATAAGATCTCGAGGCTGACCCCTCATAGGGTCTATGACTTACCTAGCTTGGGTACCCCGGCATTTCCTGTAGGTTATTCACAATTGTATCTGCAATACTTTTTCTATTTAAATCTAGATCGGTAAAACTAACATTTCATTAAATGTACTGAGCGTGCATAGAGTGTTATTTATATGACCCTGTAAGCACCAAGGATATACTTTTTTTGTTGAAGTAAAATTATATAACAACAGTAATCAATATGGCTTGTGTTAAAATCAATAAAGCCTCCGGCTTTAGAAGAAGTAAGAAAATTAACTCTAACCGATATAGCTATAATGACAGGATTGGCTGATTCTTTCAGAGATAGCTTTAGGAAATTTGTACAAATTGACCCATTTACTATGCCGGATCCCTTTACAGATAAAGACGACTACGACTACTTGATTATCGCTGATAAGAGACAGCTGAATAGAATAGTTGCCCTCATCGCTATCAATAAAGATTTACTTCCTGAGGTACCTTGGGATGATATACTTGGTGCACATTTAGTTATGTTATCAATATCGAAACAAAATGCAATAGAGCTAAAATATGAGATGATGCCTAAGGACACCAATAACTTTTATCCATTCAGACGTTCGGGTAGAATTACTGGATATATTATGTTCGCATTTCAGATTTGTGGACTACATCAATAATATAGTAGACATCAATCTTTTTCGTCAGTTTAGTATGATATGACGGCAACTGATGTTATAATTAGTTTAAGATTTATTACATTAATGGCTCTTCTCTTATTATTAATTGACCGTCTGGAGAAATACTTATGCCCATAGTATTCAGGATAGCTTCTGCAAATTTTTTTTCTTCTCTTTTAAAAATGTGTTTAGCCATCTTTAATCTGTAAGCTGGAGCCCAATGTTGTCCTATTTTATATTTGCCTCGCATTTCTTTTGGGACTATCTTAATAACAGCCACTTCGTGTACGGAAGGCATAAACGAATCGAGAATCTCATATTTTCCCTCTTTTTGATATTTTTCCATAAGGCCATTCAATGCTTTAGCTTTTTCTTCATTATCTTCAACAATAACTGCAGTCCCTTTTATAACCACACTAATATAGAGAGTATCGGCTTGTGATGCATCAGTAGGATGGAAATAATATGAGGGCAAGAAGCAAATATGCTGGTCTACTTCAAACCCTACCTTTGGGTTTCTTTTAATATTATCAAGTTTTTCGCCCAAAGGATGGGAATGCATATACACTGCATCTGGCCTCATTGTATCTGTTAAACTCTTATTCAAAGAATCATGCTGTTGCAAATATACAAAATTCATTGGGATAATCTGCGGATAGCCATCAATATCAATTGATGCTATTCTTCCTACTGGTTGGCTATTTAGAAAGTCTATAATTTTCTTTTTGGATTGTATTTCTAGTTTTTTTGTGATTTGCATTATTTTATATATACTGATTTATATAATTAATTTGCAGATCGTTGACAGTCCTTTTTGCCGTCCCATTTTTATGAATAAGATAGTGTTTAGATTGACTAGCCACAGTGCTCTATCGAATTGTGTTAACATTAACATATAGACCTTAACATCTACTTTACTAGCGTAGGGGATTTTGTTAACGAATAATTTCTATTGTTCACATAATATGAGATGGCTATAGTTTTATTAACAGTTTTGGTTGTTAACTTCAGTTGGCAGTAGAAAAAGAACTTAATAGTTCGAGTGGAAATAGAGGGGTTCAATTCACCCATTTTAACATTGTTAACGAATATCTTAACGCTCCAGTGGAAACAAAGGGGTCATATTCTTTCTGCTACAATTTTTTGTTCAGGTTGTGTTAATAAGTATGTTAATGCCTTTACAGATGACAGTTACGCGCACCCCATTATTTCCTATCCAATTATATTCTCATACACTAATTAATTAAATTAATATATTTTATATTTTAATCTATAATAATTGATTCATGTGTTTAAAAGTTGTTGTTAATAAAGTGTTAACATAATATTAACAAAGTGTTATTACGTTGGAAAGGAAGGATAGGGGTGTCTGTATAAAATAGAAATAATCCATGTAGGAGTAGACGACTAGATTTGAGCGACGATATTTTAGAAGGTATCTTCACGAGATCCACAGTGGGAAAAATGCTAATAAAGGATCGAAAGACATTAACAATAGATTATGTTCCAGAAAAGCTTCCCTTTAGAGATGAAGAAGCTAAAACAATAGCCCATACTTTATCCATAGTCTTAAAAGGTGCCAGACCATCTAATTTATTATTATTCGGAAAACCCGGTACAGGAAAGACAGCAGTAATAAAAAATATAATTAAGCATCTGCAAAAGAAAGCAAAGGAACTAGAAATAGAGGTTATAGTGCCATTTGTAAATGCCAAGACTTCAAATACAGCATATAAAGTTCTCTACGAAATTGCAGAGGAAATGGGAATTAACAAAGGAGAAAAGAAACATCAAGTATATTTTACTGGCTTGTCTATGGGTGAAGCAACAGATAGGATCCTAGATTTTATACAAAATAAAAAAAAACTTCACGTTATTCTTGTAATCGATGAGATTGATTCACTTGTGGAGAAAAATGGCGATGATATTTTATACAGCTTCACAAGGGCAAATGAGAGGATGTATGAAGGTGGTTTCATTAGCTTAATTGGAATATCTAATAGTCTGACATTTAAAGACAAACTAGATCCACGAGTAAGGAGCAGCCTAAGCGAAGAAGAAATGGTTTTTAATCCATATACTATACTACAATTACAAAAGATCTTGTCTGATAGGGCTAAGCTAGCATTCAATGACAATGCCATTTCTACAGCAGCAATAAATTTATGTGCAGCAATGGCTGGAAAAGAAAATGGGGATGCAAGAAAGGCAATTGATCTGCTGAGGGTAGCTGCAGAAATCGCTGAAAGAGAAAGAGCATCAGAGGTACAAGAAATTCATATTAGACAGGCTCAAGAAAAAATTGAAAAGGATACCAATTATGAAGTTTTAAAAAATTCTACTACTCATACCAAAATAGTGCTATTAGCAATTACGAAATCTAAGAATGGAAATACAGGAGAAGTTTATGAAATCTACTCATCATTATGTAAGCATACTGAACAGGAGCCGCTTACCCAACGTCGTATGACACAAATAGTAAGCGAGCTTGATCAGTTGGGATTGGTGATGACCGATGTAGTAAGCCAAGGGCGTTATGGCAGATCACAAAGAATCAAAATTGCACTTCCATCTTTGACTATTAAAGAAGCACTAAAAGACGATCCGATTCTTTCTACATTACTAATGGTTGATTAAAACTTAATTGGTACGGTTGAAGCGTAGCCAAATTAACCAGGATTGCAATTCCTGGAGTAGGGACAACGCCCATTGTTTGTTGAAATTTAGTTTGTGACTGCCATGCACCTGAATTTACAATTAATGTTCCCCGATAGTT
>JAJNBK010000143.1 GCA_021155845.1 Nitrososphaeraceae archaeon | reverse complement strand
AAAAGTCATAGGTAGGTGAAGAAGAATTTTCAATATGGTTAAAGATTCTCCACCCAATCGTTAATGTAGAATGATAATAATATGATTTCATGAATGGCTCTCCTTAATACATTGTAATCGTATCTCATATTTTTATAAATATTGAGAAAAAAATTAAATGTATAGGGTTACTATAAAATTGCTAATATAATTTATTTAGTAGACATTCAGCTAGATACTTAATGTAGTAGAACGACTAGTTATACTAATAGATAGTTACAATTAATATCGCAAATACTTAGTTACAATAGAAATAAGAGTATAGCATAAATAGTTTGACCCGGATACTCTACTGAATGAAACAAACTATGATGGCATACATGGTAGCGACAATAGTGTCATTTGCAGTGATAGGCGGTTTAATTATGCAACCGATTTCCTCAATGGCACAAGGACAACAACAAGAAGAAGAAGTAAACCAATCACAAGGACAAGAACAAGAAAACCAAGTACAAGGACAAGACCAGCGAGATACTAGAACGCCAACTACTACTGCTGCTTGCGGACAAGTTGTTGAAGGACTTGTAGAATTGAATTCTAACTTAAACTGTAGCGGCGATGGCTTGATTGTAGGAGCAGACGATACAACCATAAGACTGAACGGTCATACAATAATGGGTCCAGGTCCAGACAGCTCAAAAGTAGGAGTATCAGTAGGTAATCAGGACGGTGTAAGAATTGAAGGTCCAGGAACGATAGAGCAATTCCAAGCAGGAATTTTAGCTTCAGGTGCTGAAGGTACAATGATATCTGAATTGATCGTTGAAGATAATCAAATCGCAGTTTTCTCAACTGGTACAGAAGGATTGCAAGCAATGCAGAATATAATTACTCGTAATAGTATTGGGATCGCATCGCATTCAAGTAACGGTCTTGAGTTAAGAGAAAACCTCCTGACTGGCAATGTTTTGGCTGGGATTACATTTGTAGCCACTGGTGAATCTTTAATATCGACAAACAATGTGATAGAAAGTGAAAACGGAATATTCGTTGATCCTCAGAGCAGTGATAATAGTATAGCATCCAACAATGTGCTAAGAAACAAGGTTGATCTGAACAATGCTAACGGTTTAGCTACAAACGTCAATCAGAACGGCTTTTCTGACAACAATTGTCAAATAAGCAATCCTAGTGGGCTTTGCATAGGAAGATAAATCAACTACTATTGTGTGTGTGAATATCTAAAAGCCAGCTACAACCTCCATTTTTTATTATTTTTTTTATTATTTTTTATTGATAGATTAACTGTTTCTCTTTTATAGAGATATTATAGCCATTATGGGAATACTCTACTTTCACTCTGTTATTGGACTCTGATTAAAGTCTTGAGAAGAAATACTCTTATTATCATTGTATCTGATACTTTCACCTAGAATAGTGGGTAGAAATTTATAAATTCATGCGAAGCCTCTGTGTCTTTATGAATAAAAAATATCCGACAGGGTATGTAAATTTTTCTGGAATTGGATTTTTGGCAGTGATCGTAGTGTCATCGCTTTTCACTATTAGTCCATTCCTTCAAAAGGCTCTGGCACAAGAAGAAACCCCAATGACAAATGCAACTGAGCTAATGAGTAATCAGACCAATGGTCTCTCATTATTTTCATCGGTGCTTAATATATCACGTAGCGCAGGAGATGAGGCGACAAGCACAGCAGCGGAATATATTCTTAATGCTACACCCAGTAACACCACAATGGGTATGACAAATGTAACGGTCTTAAATAATAATAGTCAGAGCAATCAATAAGCTTTGAGTTACATTTTTGTCATAAAATAAAAGAAAAGTTTCTTGTCTTCTTCTTTTTTATTTTATTTTATAACCCAATTTCAATCAATACTTGGAATAACTTCTAAAGTTGCTCCGACAATATATCTATACGATACTAAGTCAACCCATAACCTTTAGAAATGGAATCATATATACTCCTCCCTACTAATATGAATATGATACATTAAAGAATCCATATGAATCCCATTTCAATAGCAGATGACGTGGTGGCACTTTGATGTATCTTGTTAACTTTATATTCAGAATTAATAACTTATAAGGATAATAAAAATATTCATAGAATGAGCTACAATACATCATCTTGTATATTATTATTAGTATGATGCTCTGTGTTTACTTGGGCATAACGATCTGCGATCCTGTATCTAACATACTTGTCGTCAGGTGAGTATTTTGGAGGATGCGGATCCATTGTAGGTGCATTACATTTTGGGCACAGGCGCCTAAGGGTATATCTATTGCATGCAGAACACTTTCGGATAAGGTGTTTCATTTGATTATATCTATCCCTGATGAGATTTCTTAGATTCCTGACGGATATAATTAAAATTGCCTTTATGTTTCTCAATAGCAGTTTGAATTTTTTCTATAAGATTATTCAATGCTTTCTCAGCTATCTTAAAATTATCTGCCGCTACTACTATTCTATATCTTGGGGCAGCAATATAAGTAATATTGATATTTGTATTGCTCTTGCTTGTTTCAACCGCCGATAATATATTTTTGATCACTTCTATGCCATCGGATTTCTTTAAAGAGATTTCTAATATTCCTCTGATCTCTACACGAGGGACCTGTATCTTGCTGCTTTCCTCTTCAATAGCCTTTACCGCTGCTTCAGGCAAACCTAGATTTTGAATCGCATCAATTCCTTTTCTTGCTACTGTCTCAAAAATGTCGTATACGTAATCGTACTTCTGGAGTATCTTATCTTCTATTTCCTTAATTTGAGAATCGTTAATCTGTGCTTTTACCTTTATTATCTCCATAAATGCAGAGGCTTTTTCATTCTTTTTTACTTCTATTAGTTTGGATTTACGCTCTTCTCCGGATACTTGCTTGAGTGAAAGATCAACCTCTGCCCTGGCTTTGTCTACCCTTATTACTTTTAATACTGCTTTCTGTTTTGGTTTTACGTATCGTTCTATATTACGTATCCATCCTGTTGCAATTTCAGATATATGGAGAAAGCCCATCATAGCGTTATATTCATCTAGAATAACATAAGCCCCGTGGCCTGTAATTTCCTTGATAGTCGCAAGAACAATATCGCCGGCCTCGGGAAGTCTTTTAATCTCGGCGGTGGTCATTTGCAAAGGTAAACCGTACAAATGACATACTTTAAGGTTGCTCTGCCCTAAGATTAAAATTAAATTGATTTAATTTTTTAGTTGCAGAGGCTTGAAAAAAACTTGCAAGGAAACAACATAATATAAAGTGTGTTTGTATTAATAATCAATTCCTTTTTTGGCTTTAATGCCAGACCGGTAAGGATGTTTTATCTCCTTCATTTCAGTTACAAGGTCTGCTACATCAATAATTTCTTCAGGTGCATAATTACCGGTTAGAACCAAGCTTGTTTTTTTAGGCCTTACTTTAACAATGTCAAGAACGTCTTGTAGCGATACCAAATTTAATTTCACAGCATAATTTATCTCATCCAATATGATGATATCGTATTTGCCTGATGATAGCCTCACCTTTGCAAGTGCTATTGCTTCTTTGGCTGCTTTTTGATGATCCTCGGCTGGGTGGTCATCATCAATAATTCCAACAAATCCTTTACCTGCTGCAATCATTTCAAATTCCGGCTCTAATCTCTTCGAGCTAGTAAGTTCTCC
>JAJNBK010000427.1 GCA_021155845.1 Nitrososphaeraceae archaeon | reverse complement strand
TTTAGAAACGACTTTACCTCTCTTATCTGTCTGACAGTCAAATTATTATTCACTACGTGGTTCATTATCTCTATTCGAGAATCAAAAGGTAAATTGGTAAGTTCTAATGCCTGACTAACATTCAAACGGTTGTTAAATATTTGTTCCTTGATATCATCAGGCAACTTTAAGAGTTGAATTCGGTGTGATACGTATACCTCACTCATACCTATCTTCTTGGCCAACTCGCTTACACCCCCCCATCCAAAGTCTATAACATATCTTCTGAATGCCTCTGCCTCTTCAATTGGTTCCATAGTTTTGCGTTGGATGTTTTCGGTAAGTTGTATTTCATACGCTTGTTTGTCAGACATTTCTCGAATTTTACAAGGAATATGGCGCCATCTAAGCGATTTGCAAGCATGAAATCGCCTGTGCCCAGCCACGATTTCAAAACCATGAGTAATTGGTCGTATTAAGATAGGTTGAAGTAAACCATGTTCTTTGATACTACTGACTAATGCATCGTCATCATTTGAGGATAATTTGTGGAATTTTTCTCGGATAGCGAATTGGGATGTCCATGAATACGGGATGATTATTAAGTACTTATGCGTTATTATACTTGATATAATTTTTCATTGTTTTATAATAAAATTATATTTATTATATAATAAAGGATCAGAGATCAAAATAATAACTAAATATTTCCTATCATTATTTTTTAATAACATGACCATAACTGCGTATTTCTTTTATAATTAAAACCAATAGCTTTTGAAATGCAACCAAAATTTAATCTAATGCTTGTCAAATCGTGATCTGCTAAGAGTATACACTCATTACATTCAAACTAACGAAGGCTACATATTTCGTTTATATTTATTACATTTAGCGAAAAATCTGATATTTTCCTCTATATTATATTCATTTTTCAGTCATATGTTTTATTTTAGCTCAATATTGATTATTCTATCATATTCTAAATCAGCAACCAATATATATTTTGTAAATCCATGGAAAATATATATTATTTATGTCTTGTCAGACCATTTATAATTAATATCCATCTTTAATCAGTTTTGAAAAATTTTTATAAACAATCTTACATTTATCGAATAGTTTTTGCTCATATTTACTTCAAGATGAAATTGAATACCGACAGCACTACCAATTCTAAATGCTTGAGGATATAGTTTTGAGGTTGCCATGACAGCTGCGCCTCTGGGAAGATCATAGGTGTCTCCATGCCACTGAAATACTCGTATGGTTTTACTTCCTATACCGTTAAACAAATCCTTTTCTCCAATGTCAGTTATATTAACATCATACCAGCCAATTTCCTTTCTCACACCTTTATACACTGTTCCGCCTACTGCCTGAGCTATAAGCTGCGATCCCAGGCAAATACCTAAAACAGGGACGTTCTTTTTTATTGCATCTCTGATCAGAATTTCTTCCTCTTTCAAATAATTTATTTGCTCATAAACTGACATTGGTCCTCCAAGAACGACAATTGCGTTATAACTTTCTGAATTGACAGGGATCGTATCTGTCTGTGCGTCAATGTTTTTAATTTTATAACCATCTGATTGAAATAATTCTTTTAACGTCCCTAAAGTCTCACATTGAATATTTTGGATTGTGAGAATGTTCTTCATTGTTGTGTATATATTAAATATAGGATCAATAATATTTTTTATATATTTTCTATTTCAATCAAGATCAGAATGATTTATTGATATTAGATTCACGGAGGCTCATTATTTGAGTAGATGCTCTATCATACATGCTTCGGATATCAAACCACATTTCATAGAATTTTTAAATGGAAGTAAAATTTTATTATCGACAGTGGATAAAAAACAGCTGAAGCAGCAGAAATTATCAAGGATATGATCGACACAAATTCTACTATATGTTTGACCTTATCCGGTGCAATGACTCCAATAGGATTAGGTAAATCAATAGGCACTATGATTGAACACGGTTTTATTGACTGGATTGTCTCAACTGGTGCCAATGTTTATCATGATATGCATTTTGCATATGGTCTGCCTGTGCGTCAAGGTTACTTTGAAGTAGATGATGATATTTTGTATTCAAAGCAAATCGTAAGAATATATGATGTATACATAAAGGAGATAGAAACATTACAGACGCAGGATTATATCGTTCAAAATGAAATTAAGAAAAAGTCAAATGAAATACCGAAGGTTGCATCAACTGCGGATATAGCCTACGCATTAGGAAAGGCTACTAAAGAGAATTCAACTTATCCTGAAAAATCATTTCTTGTTTCTGCATATCAACAGAATGTCCCAATATATATGCCCGCTATCAGTGATTCTTCAATTGGTCTTAATCTGCTCCCATTATTATTTGAGGGAAAAGAAATACTCCCAAATGTAATTTTAGATGTTGCAGAGTCAGCTGCGATTCTTTGGAAGAGCAAGAGATCTGGTGGCGTCGAATTAGGCGGTGGCGTTCCAAAAAACTTTTTCCAGCAAACTGGACCAGCATTATATCAAATATTGAAGATAAAAGAAGGTGGACACGACTATCTCATTCAGCTTACTGATGCAAGACCTGACACAGGTGGTCTATCTGGTGCGACTTTGCAAGAAGGAAAGAGCTGGGGTAAAATCAAGACATCACACAGAGGAAATGTAATAGTTTATGGAGATGCTTCTGTCTATTTTCCACTCTTGTGCTCTTATGTACTCTCGGAATGCAAACCAAGAAAACATAAGGAGCTTTATAAAAAGAAAAATTCATGGGTGACGCAGATGAAACAACTGTACATGAATAATAAAAAATTGAAGTGACTGGCTGACAATATCTGAAGTATTGTTAAGGAGAAGGAATAGTTTTAAAGATGCAT
>JAJNBK010000142.1 GCA_021155845.1 Nitrososphaeraceae archaeon | reverse complement strand
AGGCTACTATATAGCCTGCTATTACTTAGATCGCTAGCTCTAATAGACAACCAAACATTTCTTGCAATTGAACGTATTAGCGAACAACTTAGCGTGATACTTGGTAACAAAAGTAGTGATATTTCTCAGATATTTCAAAGCCGTAGCGTGATATATACTATTGATGAGTTGATTAAAAGAATGAATACTTTGTAAATTATTATTGCTCTATAAGGTTATATCACTGTCCACTATCAGACACCGTGATATGAGTGATATTTCAAGTAGCAATTTGGATCTTATTATATCTATTATCAATCAATAGTCTCAGAATATACTCATAGATTAAATTATTACGATAAAGCAATTGCTGAATTACGTGTCAAAATAGACACAATGGAACTGCGGGTGATGCAGCATGATATCTCCCATAGTTCATCTCAGGCTAACAACACTAACACGAAATATTATAAACAAAATATAATATCACACCAGGACTCACAGTTAGAACAACAACATAATCACATATCCACTGTGAGTAATATGGCTAATATCACACAAGCGCCTAAGACTGTCTCAAGACATCCAGATTCGTATAATGGCACTATGGATTTTATATTGAAAATGTTGATGGAGAGACCAAGAACTTCGAGAGAAATCCAGCACTCTGTTGGAAGAACACGGGAGCACACATCACGTCTTATGAAGAAACTTTACGATTCCAAACTGGTGATTAGGGATAGCAACAGTAAACCCTTCAAATATAGTATTACTGATGCAGGTCGTATACAGTTGATGGGACATCATGGGAAAGATGGCGGGATTGTATATGATGGATCTGAGACTCATGCTGATTCGACTGACTCTCAATTACCTGCGATGGCCTAGTTATTTTATATATCCATTCTTTTCCTTTTCGACTTCTACCCAGTTTACCTCTATCAGAATATCTTGACAAATAAGTCGAGATTATACTGAGCTGAATGGGCTCGTTATATTCATCTTCATATATTTCAAGAATGTCAGACGATGTAAAAGTACTATATGGAAATTTATGTTCAATTATACCCCATACCTTTGAGCCAACTGATGCCAAGTTCTTGTTTTGGATTTCTGTATCATTATATCCATTGTTACTCTTTCCATCTAGATTTATGAGATCCATTAATTCAAACACTTTCATTATCTTTTCTTTTGACACATTACCCTCTAGCGAAAGATTATACTTACCTCCTTCAGCATCTTCAAGTTGTATTTTTATCTTCTTTTTGCTTGCGCTCAATCTAGAGCATCTTTACCTGTTGACAAGTTAACACGTTAACAACTTAACAGCACTAGTAATAACTCTGATAACAATTAGCTTAGTTTTTGTTAACTTTACATGAGACAGTCCTAAAGTTATTAACAGAAGAAATTTGTTAATCAATTAATATATAATAACAAGAAATCTTAAAGTTCCAGTGGAAATAAGGGGGTCTAATTATTCATATTAACACTGTTAACAGCAACTATAACACTCCAGTGGAAATAAGGGGGTCATATTCAACCGCTTTTATGTTTTATCAAACGATGTGTTAACAAGTCTGTCAATGTATTGATTTTTCATGGCAAGTCACACCCTATCATTTCTTGTCCAAGTCTTTCCTCATAGTTTGATTAAAATGAAATATATTATTTTATTATTTAATCAATAAAATTAGATTTTATGCTTTAAAAGCAATTTGTTAACAATGTGTTAACATAATATTAACAAAGGTTTCCTCTTATGCTGGAAAAGAAAGATAGGGGTGTGGATAAGTATGAGCGATGACTTTCTTGATAATATCTTTGAAAAGGCTGCTATAGGAGAAACATTGATAAAAAACCGTCGAACATTAACAATAGATTATGTTCCTGAAAAGCTTCCATTTAGAGATGAAGAAACTAAAACAGTCGCACAGGCGCTATCTGTAGTTCTCAAAGGCGCTAGACCATCAAATCTGTTGCTCTTTGGTAAACCAGGTACTGGTAAAACTGCAGTAGTTAAAAAAGTAATTGAACATCTACACAAAAAAGCCAAGGAACTGGGATTAGAAGTTATAGTGCCAATTATAAATACAAAATCTGCAAATACTGCATACAAAGTACTTTATGAAATAGCTGAGGATATGGGAATTAACAAAGAGGAAAAGAAATTACAAGTGCATTTCACAGGACTATCGATGGGTGAAGCGACAGATAGGATTCTTGATTTTATTGGAAAGAAAAAACTAAATGTTGTTCTTGTGTTCGACGAAATTGATTCACTAGTAGATAAAAATGGTGATGATATTTTGTATAATTTTACAAGGGCAAATGAAAGAATCTCAAAAGGGGGATTTATTAGTTTGATTGGAATATCTAACAGCCTCACATTCAAAGATAAACTAGATCCCCGTGTTAGAAGCAGTTTGAGCGAGGAGGAAATGGTATTTAATCCATATAAAGTAGAACAATTACAAAAGATTCTGATAGATAGATCTAGAGTTGCATTCAACGATGGTGCTATTGATGGTGCAGCAATAAATCTGTGTGCAGCAATGGCTGGAAAGGAAAATGGTGATGCAAGAAAAGCAATTGATCTCTTAAGGGTTGCCGCCGAAATTGCCGAAAGAGAAAAGGCAGATAAGGTAGAAGAAAAACATATTAGATTAGCTCAAGAAAAAATAGAGAAAGATACTAATTTTGAGATATTAAAAAATTCTACTACTCATACTAAGATAATAATAATGGCGATAATGAAATCAAAAATTGGCAATACTGGTGAAGTATATGAAATTTATTCGTCATTATGTAGACATACTGAGCAAGAACCACTTACACAACGCCGTATAACTCAAATAATAAGTGAGCTTGATCAACTTGGTCTTGTAATAAGTAATATAATGAGCCAAGGACGATATGGTAGGTCACAGAGAATCAAAATTACTGTTCCAGTTTTAACTATTAAAGAAGCATTGAAAGACGATCCAATTCTCTCTGCATTATTGATGATTAATGATTAAAGTCCATTTGAAATGGTTGTAGGGTAGCCAGATTAATGAGAATTGCAAATCCCGGAGTTGGCACAATACCCATCGTCTGTTGAAATTTAGTTTGCGCCTGCCATGTGCCTGAATTGACGATCAGGGTTCCCCGATAATTTTTAACATCTATAACATGGACATGTCCTGAATGAAATACATCAGGAACTTCTGCAATCACCATCATATCTTCTTGTTCAGGCGCTATAGGAGTACGTTGTCCATATATCGGTGATAAATGACGAGCCTTCAGTAATACTTTCATTGCTTCTGCCGGCTTTGAATAACTTAGACCAGGTGTTGTAGCAATAATGTCATCTAAACTCTGTCCATGATACATTAATACCTTTACACCATTTAATTCGAGAAAGGCAGGATTTCCCAGCATTGTAAAATTCTCAAAGGAATATAATTTATCGGCATCTTTTCTAGGTAATGAAGGCTGTGGTAGAGATCTTCGACCTGGGTCATGGTTGCCAGGAATTATAAAAACCTTGATATGTTTTGGAATTTTAGCAAGCAAATCTATAGCGTGTACCATTTGCTTGCTAGTATTGAGTTCAAGCAATTCTTTATCCTGATTAGGAAATATCCCGATACCATCAATTAAATCTCCACCAATACATAAGAATCTGATTTTGCGTACAAGTTCATCCTCACTTGATGAAAGCCAAGTTAAAAATCTCATAAATTCTGTTTCCATAAAATATTTACTCCCCACATGTAGATCGGAAATTAAAACTGCATAATATTCTGCCTTAGATCTGTTAGGAAGATGATCAGGAATATCAGGAGAAGCCAGATTCCTAGCATGACCATCTGGTCAAGCGTAAGTGTCATCGCAAGTTTCTTTAATTCTTCAGTAACCGCAAGTGCGCTCATTGTTCCACTGTAGTCATCAATTATTAATTCTATTCCATTTTTTTTTGAACGCTTTGACATTAGCAAACCAGCTACAACAGAAGAAGGGTTCCTGACGAAATTCCCTTCTGTCCTGCTGCTGCTGTATGACTTTCCTGCCTTTGAATTATTTGTATTATGTCTCACAGATGCAATTTGTATAATCCTTTTACTTTCTGGTCGTAATGCCAAGATGCGATGAGATTTTTCAAAGCGACTACGAAAGAGTGCAGTATAACCTTCGACTCCTTCTCCAGTGTTAATATTATGAGTTGGGTCTAAGATTATTTTATGGGAATTCTGCTCAAAAGAAGAAGAAGAAGAATATTCTACAACTGCGGTTGCTGTTGCTGTTGTTGTTGTTGATAGTCTATTGGTCTTAGTATCATCAACTTTTTGATTTTCCTTTTGATGATGTCTTGTACTATCTTTACAACATCATTATCAAGACCTTTAAGCATCGCAAAAGCATCAGGATGCATCTGATAGCCCTTGCTAGTGGCATATGATATTGCGTTAGAAATTTCTCTTTGTAAGGCCAATGTGCTGAACTGATTTTACTTTGGATATCATATTTAATTATATTTCTATACTTGACAAAACTAATTATAGAATAAAATGTCATATCTTCACGTTGCGTTTTAACTTTAAACGGCGCTTTATATATTTAGCATTTGGCGCAATTGCTTTTTTGCTTGCTTATTCTGGTGGAGCTGAAGTCGATATAAACAAGGAGGAAGCAGAGAATGTAAAAGGAGAATTTATAAAAAAAATCGAAGGTATTGATCAAAATGGAATTTTCATCAATAACGTCATGATTGCACTTGTTATGTTTATTCCCATAGTTGGGATAGGATTAGGAATATTTTCTGGTTTTTCTACAGGATTGGTATTCAGTGCACTGGCAGAAACCTCTTCTTATCTTCAGAATGTTCCTCCACTAGCAATTTTATTCACACCTTTTGGAATTATGGAAGTTTTTGCTTATGGCTTGGCAATATCTAGAAGTGGTATGCTTACCTACAATCTTGTGAAGAAAAAACCATGGAGAGAATATGCTATTCATACTGTTATTGAGATTGGAATTATTGTAATTCTTCTGATAGCCGGCGCTGTAATCGAATGGCAGATGATAGAGCAACTCGATGGATCTGTTACTCTACCTGATATATAATTTTTTATAAACTGTCTATTAAAGCATCATTTATTATCATTTTTATTGTTATAGTATGATAATAATTATAATGTTATAAGTAATAGTTTAATAATTCGAAAATCTATATATTAGATATGTCTGAAATGTTGAAGGATAATTCTCTTGGACTGGTCTTGCGAGGATATGACCTAGTTCCTAATGCCTCACTTGCAACCAAGATTGCTGTCTATACTGCTGAGGTTGTAGAGACCATTTTGACTGAACATCCTGAAATAATTGATCAATGGTTGCAAAAATTGCATAGAGAATATATAAACAATAAAAAAATCTGCGATTTTGAAAACGATCCCACTGCATGCTTTAATCTAGGAATATACGAAGAATTTGAAAGAAATCTTAAAAGTTGGGAAGAAGGAGGATTCATAAAGATAATGCTACCTGTAAAGAAAGCAATCCGGGTAAGCAAGAGTCCAATATTCTCACTTGC
>JAJNBK010000141.1 GCA_021155845.1 Nitrososphaeraceae archaeon | reverse complement strand
TAGTAAGCTGCAATGAACTACTATTAGCTATATCTATACAGTCTGAGCCAGATAGATTAGGCGACTGTTCAAAAGTATAAACTAATGATGGCAGGGTAATATTAGTAGTAGTATTAGTAGTAGCATTAGCATTAGTAATATTAGTAGCATTAACAAGTTTTGAAATACCAATTTGGTCGTCGTTGCTAATACATCCAACATTAGATGTGCTGCTGATGCTACTGCCGGTACCAAGGACATCTACTGTATCCCATGCTACCGGAATCGAATTATCGGTACAGGATAATTTGGCAGTTAGTTCATTTGTTCCATTTGTAATAAGATGGTAGTCCTTAGTATATGTAAATGTCCAGTTCGAGTAGTCATTTACTCCGCCAGGACCAGTTGCTAAGGTTTTCTGGTATGGCTTTTGATTATTCCAGTCAACATCAACCTGACAGTTAGTAGTAGCATTATCTGCAGATATTCCTGATATTGTGAGTTCACCAACTGGAACTTGTTGACTAGGAGCAGGCGAGGTAATATCCACATCTGATATATCAGTATTTGATAACTGTGCATATGCAGCATCAGCAAAAATATCATTAGACCAAATACCAGAAAGAATTATTCCAAATACCATGAATACAGTAAATGCCTTAAATTTTGACATGTATAGCAACTAACAAACTCCCACTCTTACTGTCATATTCATACTATTACTAACACTATAGCAGATGCTAAAATTCTTGCATCCCATAATTACATTATAATCTCTCTTAACCATTACATTTGATTTTAAATGATTATTGCTATATTATGCGTGCTTATCTATCCATAGAAAGATTTCACTTTAGCTTTGTGTTATTTTATTCAAATATATAATTTATGTATAATAAAACCAAGCAAGATAAATTAGATAGATAAAGATGGCTAGTAAAATAATTCATTTTCATCTACTAGTTGGTTGTCTCCTTTCCATTGCGCAATAGTGAATCTCTCTTTATTTCTCTACCAGCATTGCCATAGAATGTTTCAAGAAGTATTATTCCATCAGATAATAAATATCCACTTTAAGAAATTCTTTTTTGTTTTCCTACTAACTGGCATGTATTCGAAATCATTAAGCAATTAAATGTAAGTCCTCCATTCGAAGCCTACCGTTACTATTTCAAGTCCATCTATGTTGTGGTTGTAGTAATACCATTACTAGCTCTATTGACTCATCCATGTTTTCAACATGGTCTTGAGTCGATATGTTCTCTTCATATTTTTGATTCTGTGTTATGTATTTCTACCAGTTGTTGGATTATGAGTACATAAACAAAATAAATAATGCCAATTCCAGAAAAGACTTTTGGCTTCCATCTTTATCTCCGTAGCATGGTAAATAGGCCTATAGAACACTTTTTGATAAATATAGTTTGTCATTTAATTCTTTCAAAAGTGTATTTTGTTAATCTTCTGATTCTCTTAATATTAACAAGTTAGAAAGGCGATTCAAATGAATTTTCATATGCATCCTTCTGGATTCGAACCTTACATTATAAGTAAAATAAATAAATAATTAAAAAAATAAACTCTTTTATTAATTATGTCATCGAAAAAGTAGCTGAACCCTTTTTCTACAAAGAATAGAATCCTGCCCAGTCCATACCTAGTGTTTACCGCTGGTTTACCAGTGAAATTGCCTGTTATCAGCATAACTTTTGAGTTTGTTGACAAAAAAGATTCTTTTGAGTTAGCATAATGTTGGATTTGAAAATTTTTTATAATAATAATATCAAGTTATCATGACATTACAGATACAAAGAAGAGAGACTTTTGATACTTACCAACAAATTTTTTTTACTCAAAAGTCGAATTAATTGAAATGACCGATTAAAAAAGTGATCATCAGAATAAATAAAGAAATTATATATATGTCATCATCAAAATCAATATCAGAATTACATTTTTTTACTATCACTAAAACTTCTGAAATCTGGAAGTCAGTATCATCTGCAATTTTGACAATAATAGACGAAGCACTATTTGATGCTGATCCGCAAGGCATTACATTCAGATCAATGGATCCATCTCATATTGCATTAATAGACATTAATTGGCCAAGTTCTGCATTTGAGAAGTATCATTGTGATTCAACAATAAAATTTGGAGTCAGAATAGATGAGTTTTCAAAGATAATCAAAAGAGCAAACGCCAATGACTCTATAGAAATAGGTGTTGTTCTAGATAACAGTTCTCTTAATATCAAGACTCAAGGTGACGGCTATTTACGCAATTATAAGATGAGATTAATCGAAAGCACAGGTAATACATCTCCTTTACCACAGATGACATTTGATAGTAAAATAGTCATAGGAATAGAAACACTAGATAAAATACTAAGTGATGTTGGAGCAATATCTGAAAAAATAACCATAGATAGTAGTAGTGGTATTTCTACTAATAAAAAAACTCTTATTTTTAGTGGTGATAGTGATAGAGGTGAGGCAAGAGTAACAATGGATGCTGATGATGATAAAAGCAAAGTTGAATTGTTAGAGGAGATAACAGTAAAGGAAAATAGCAAATCTACATATAACATCGATTTTATTTCTAAAATAATAAGAGCTATTGGTCATCAATCATCTAATCTAGTCACAATAGAATATTCTTCAAACAAACCTCTGAGATTAGAATTTCTTTTATCTGGTATGGTAAAGCTACAATTCTACCTAGCACCGAGAGTACAAGATTAATTTATTATATCCTAATAGTAACAATAAAGTATCTGGATCTGATATGTATTTTATATCTTTTAAAAGAAAATTGAGTTGAGTAAAATTGACTAATCCTAACGATTGGCTTGAAATAACCATAAAGTTCAGAGGAAAATGCTGCGAATGTGGTAAAGAGATAACATCAGGACAAGCACTTTGGTCTAAATCTACAAAGGCTGTTAAACATCTGAATTGCCCTTCTAGAAATGCGAACAACAAGGCAATTGCTAGTATGAGCCTAGAGGAATCTGCAACTCCTGAGCCAGGAAAAAAAGAATTCGCTACTGCTCAACAAAGAAAATCTCCGCAGCAGACTATAGAATTAAAATGTTTTATTTGTGGAAATAAAACAAAAACCAGCAGTAATGAGAATGATGATTCAGTAGACTATGTTGACTATTATAAAGATAAATCTCATCACGCCTACATTTGTCAATCATGTATCAAAAGAGAGGATGTCTATGAAGCTTACCAGGACTCTTTTCTCCAAACGATCAATAAGTATTTGAAATGAACTGATAGAAGAAACTTTGCTTTTACGATCCAAAGGCATCGAATAATACAGCTTTTAAATTGTTTCTAGAACTAATTATCAAATTCATGTCTGATAGAAGAGTAACATAATAACAATTCTTTATTTTTCTAATGATAAAAAATCTTATTAATACATGCATATCGGTAATATTCTCAATGGCATTGTATGGTATATATGGAAGTCACACAACAGAATCCTGTCCGCGTTTTATGATTGAATCAGGATGGGCAGCTTTTAATGCTATCAAGATAGTTCCCCTAGGAAGATACCAAAATGTCATTGAAGCATGTAAAAAACTAGGTACCTCATGAGATGTGACGATAATAATTAAAGCAGTTTTAGAAAACAACATATGCTAGAAATGTTAATAATGTAACATTAGATTTCCCGATCTGTCTTACCTGAGTCTTCCCTTCCGACTTGAAGCTTTTGAGATATAGTCTTTAGGAGGTTGTCAATGTCTTGGCTTGTCATCTTTGATGTCTTAAAATTATGTAATATACTATCGGAATATATATAATTTAGGTGTTTTCTAAAACTTTAATTGTAGTTATTCTTCTGTGAGCAAAGATTTTCTCAAGACGATCATATGCATACCCTTCAAATAATAACTTTCCTATGCTACCATATGGTAGTTCAAAATCTACTATATCTATTACTTGTGTTTGCTTTTGGTTAGTAGCATGGAACCTATGTAAATGCCTCCATTTTTTGAATGGACCCTTTAACATCTCATCCACATATTCATACGGCTTCAGAGAAGTAATCCTAGAATGCCATGTACTTTTTCTTAATATTATTTTTCCAACAATCGAAATTTCTGATCCTTGAGTTAATTTTTGGCCTGTAGTAGCATTAATAATTTTGAGGCTCATTTCCTTTGGAGTTATTATTTCAAGATGTTTAATATCTGTGTAAAACTCCCAAACTCTATCTATATCATTATTTACAACAAATGCGTGATTGAAGGTCCGCAAATATTAAGATGTTATTTCTCAATCTATTTATTGTAATCTCTACTTGTCAGGTGAAAGTATGATATCAGTCGCAGGGTGTTATTTTCTTTTTCTTGTCTAATTTACAAAATACATAGAGAGTATCATATATAAATATAGAACTATTTACCATATTATCTAGTCATCTTTTGAAGTTATACCAAAACGGAAGAGTGCATTCAATTCCCAGGATATAGATAATATGGTAAAATGAAAGAGAACCAAATTCTCCAGATTCTGAAAGGACTTCGTTTTATGCTAAATGGTTTCTCGCTAAATATCTAATATCTTTGTAATCAATCTTATAATTTGAAATACAAAAAACTGTAAATTAAATTGGTTCTTTACTAAATAGTCGCTCTACAACAACATCTACTATCCTTAATACAATTTCGACAATTTACTGTGATTTTCTAGATTTGTGTTCTTAGGATAAGATCTACAATGTGCAAATCTAGTTGGATTTCATCGCCTAATTGCTAAAGCAGATTTGGAAAGAGTAAGGCACTTTACTCTTCAATAGACTTACTTTTCATAATCAACTGGCTCGCATTATACTAAAGTATTGAATTGAATTAGTGCTACGAGGCATTTTTCGTTTAATGTCCAGATAGGTCACATCTTCTGTCACTGTTCGCATTATATTCGAAAAATTTACCGGTGGAACATAACTTTAAAGAATAATCTCTCACTATTCCGTCTAATAATTGCTTCTGCATAATATCATATTTTTCTGTTAAAGGCTAGAAAATAAAGAATTTGTGCTAAAAATTAGGCGATACTGACATAGAATTCCATGTATTGTATCCGCAGATAGGACAATTCCTTATTGGCTTTGCAAATGCAATAAAGCCATTTCTTCCATCCATCGGCAATATGCCATATCCAAGTTCCAGAATCTCTCTGTCTGTAG
>JAJNBK010000140.1 GCA_021155845.1 Nitrososphaeraceae archaeon | reverse complement strand
TACCCAATACATTTACATTCTATGGGTCTACAATCGGATAGTTTCGCCCTCTTTGTCAGTGTCTGCGAAGAGATTCAATCGTCCACAAGCAAGAATAAAAAAGTAGATATTCTCTCAAAATACTTGGCAAAGCTAAGCGAGGATTCACTGCCTTTAGCAGCCAGATTTCTAGGAGGAAGAATCTTCCCAAAGGGTTCAGCATTAAGTTTGAATTTGGGTTTTACAACGATTATGAATTCACTATGTGAAATTGCAGAGTTAACTACGACTGAGATTCAGCAAATTTATTTGAAATATGGAGATTTGGGGAAGTTAGGCGAATACGCAATATCGAAAAAACACACCGTGTCGTTATTTCAACAGCTCGAAAAACAGGATACACTTACTATGTCCTACGTTTTCTCAATATTAAAAAAAATTGCCGATATTGAAGGGGCTGGTTCTAATAAAGATAGGAAGAAAAATCTTACAGGTTTACTTATTAGCTGTTCCCCAATGGAGGGAAAATATCTAATAAAAATTATGAATGGTGAACTACGAATTGGTTTGGTCGAGGGACTGGTTGAGCTTGCTTTAGCAAAAGCGTTCGATTCTTCGATCAAGGATATAAGGGAAGCCATGCTTCTTTCTGGGGACATCGGTAGTGTATCTTTACTGGCAAAAAATAAAACTCTGAATACTATGGAAGTAAGGCCTCTTAGCCCTTTGAGTTTTATGCTAGCTGATGTAATGTTCACGGCAGAAGAAGTAATCAGCTACTACGGCAAGTCCCTTATATGCGAATATAAATATGATGGGATCCGAGTACAACTACACAAGTTTAGAGACACCATCAGAATGTTTTCAAGGAAGCTTGAAGATATTGCATTTGCATTTCCAGAAATAGTGGAAGCATTCAAAAATGAATCATTGACTTCATTTTATTTCAAAAGTTCAGACTTTATCTTGGATGGTGAAATTATAGGTTTTAAAAATTCTAAACCACTGCATTTCCAGGAATTACAAAAGAGACTTAGAAGAAAAAAGCTGACCGATAAATTCGCTGAATTAGTTCCAGTGATATATGTTGTATATGATATTTTGTATTTAGAAGGCGAGCAGCTAATCAAACAACCTCTTAGTAAGAGAAAAGAAATTTTGTCAAAGATTCAGTTCAGACAACCCATATTAAACTCGACGTATATCCTTACAGATTCAATAGTAAAGATAGTCGACCTTTTTAACCAAAGTAAAGAGATGGGTCATGAGGGCCTAGTGATCAAAGACCCATCGTCACAATATCATCCTGGGAAAAGAGGAAGGCATTGGATAAAGTTGAAAAAAGAACTTGATACAATTGACGCAGTAATTGTGATCGCTGAATATGGTCATGGCAAGAGAGCAGGTGTTCTTTCGGACTATACTTTCGCTGTGAAAGATTTGGGTGATGGAAGAAACAGCCTAAAGGTAATTGGAAAAGCCTATTCCGGATTAACAGATAGGGAAATATATGAAATGACAGATAGACTTCGTTTGGCTACTATAAAAAATGAAGGCTATAGGCTCCTAGTGAGACCGGAAATAATACTGGAAGTAGCCTTTGATAGTATTCAGAAGAGTAACAGACATAACAGTGGATTTTCTTTAAGATTTCCTAGAATTAAAAGTATCAGAACTGATAAAAGTATTGCAGAGGTCGATAGCTTACAGAAGGTGATTCAAATTTACGAAAAGCAAGTCCATCAGACTGATAAATGACTGTAGTGAGGGTTATCCAAAAACATTGCTCGTTCATTCCAAAGCTTGCCTAACCTTCAAAACGTTTGTGTTGCAATAAATCATTTTGATTCTGAAAGATCTTGCCACATTTATCACATACAAAGTTTGACATTGCTGATGGTGGTACCTCTGGATAGTCGCTTCTTTCTTCACTTCTTTTGACAGCCTCTGTATCTTTTATTCTTTGATCATCTGTTTTACTTCGAGTCCGAACCTCTGGATGATGTCGAGTGGATTCACTAACTTGATTTGCTATTTTCTTTTCTGAGTTATTTTCTTCAAGCGCCTTCTGTACATGATATTGATCTTTATATTCTATATATCCATCTAGACTTTCAAATAACGATAATACCTCCGATTCATCTGTGTTACGTTTAACATAGTTTACAATATTTTCTTTGTATGAGGGGAACTCCATTTCATTTAGGATTTGTACTGACTTATTGATGAAATTGGGATCTCTGTTAGCTTTCTCTACTGCCTTATTCAAAGAATCTGTATCGTATACTGATGAATGCTGAGCATATTCAACTGTGTCTTTATGAGAATCATTGTCTTTAGTGTCAAACATCCAGTAGACTTCTAACTCCTTTCTTAAATATGTACTACAAGTTTCATAACTGTTATTATACAGTCCAGTTAGAAATCCTTAGTTGGTCAATCGGTCCCTCTTCCTACCTACCATATAGTATCTAGGACAAGGACTACAAAAGTGAAATCCAATTTTGACAAGAAGATACCAAAAATAGCAATCTGATTTACAAACCGGGAAGTGCAAATTATCACAAGATTATTTCTATAGTTTTTTCAAAGAGAATAAGAATGGGGATAGAAATTATGGACAGAAGGTATATCTGGCATACATATCTGCATAAAGTTATACCACTACATATTGCAACTAATGAGCAAATGATTTCAAATCTATGAGGCTAGTTGAATATAGTGGTTAGTTAAAGGTAAACTGCCATTACCTTCTATTCAGATCACGCGTGTCACAACTATAATCCACAAATAACAAACATTGTCTACAACCTATCCAAAAAATTGCTTTATCTGTCTAGTCATTTCAGGAATTGATATTGGTTTTGATATAAAAAGAAACTTATCTGGAGAATTATAGAATTTATCTTTTACATCAGAAGTAAGATATTCTGATGCGGAGAAAAAGCAAACTTTGACTTTATCATCTTCTTTTTCTACTCTCCCGAAAAATTCGATCCCATTAATTTTTGGCATTTTAATATCTAAAAGTAACAAACTATAAACACCACCTTTAAAGTTCTGCAATGCTAATAGGGGGTCAGTATAGGCATCAACTACAAATCCATTTCGTTCTAATGATTTCTTAACAAGGTATACCACATCAGGTTCATCATCTACTAGTAACACCCTATTTTTTTCTGCTACTGCCAACCACAATCCTCTATTTTGTAAGAGGGATATCGTTTACATATATAATAAAGAATACCATCTCATCAAATACCATTCACATCTAGATAGCAAATTCTTTTGCAACTAAGAGTCTATAAGATGAGTTCTTTATTCTTGTTCTCTAAATAATGGTATAGTAATGGAAATGTTCCTCCTTTATCGTTAGGGTTTGTTTGTTATTTGCATATAGTCTCCACCATGGCCTTCAATATTTAAGATATACAGACCTATTCCTGTTCCTTTTTTGAGACTTGGTAACAAACTTTGAAAACAACCGGGGCAATATTTCGGGATCTAAGATGACCAAAGCATTCGACACATCTGTTTCTTGATACAAGCGTAGACTCATCTACCACTTACTTCAACTCCGCCTTTACTCTTCTAACTAATTCTCTATTGTAATGGGCTTCTTGATAAAGCATCCAATGCTCAATGTTGGATATTGTTCTCTTAATGCTTCTATGTTCATTTCCCCTGCAGAAATATAGCAAACCCTCACGTTGAAGTCGAGTTTCAATATCTTCTCCGAAAA
>JAJNBK010000139.1 GCA_021155845.1 Nitrososphaeraceae archaeon | reverse complement strand
GATTGGACATCTCGATGAAGAGATGTATTATTCTCATATAGATAAAGAGCTTTTACTTCTTCCTGGCAAGAGTTATGTATTTCTCAGACCAGATAGAGTGGCATTGCAAGATGTTACAGGACAGATGACTATTCTTCAATTTATGCAAGCAGGTATAGAACGAACTAGAGTTCCTACAACAGTTCATTGCGATCCTCTTATCAAGGCACGAGTAGGAAGTGAAATTGATACAAAGGCTGCGCTTTATGAGAACAACGAAGTATATCAATTCTTAGGATCTGCATCGAGAAAATATGGAATAGGATTCTGGAAGCCAGGAGCAGGTATAATACATCAGGTAATACTTGAAAACTATGCTTTTCCCGGAGGTCTAATGATTGGAACAGATTCCCATACTCCAAATGCAGGTGGTCTTGGAATGATCGCAATAGGAGTAGGCGGGCTTGATGCAGCAGAAGTTATGGCGGGTATGTCTTGGGAATTGCTTTATCCAAAACGAATTGGCGTTTACATGACAGGTAAATTGAATGGCTGGGCCTCTCCTAAGGATGTTATACTTTATGTAGCATCAAAACTTACCGTATCTGGAGGAACAAATGCAATAATTGAATACTTTGGACCGGGTGCAAAAACTATAAGCTGTACAGGAAAGGCAACGATTACAAATATGGGTGCAGAGATAGGTGCTACTTGTTCAATATTTCCATACGACAAGAGAATGGATATATATCTTCGGGCAACAAAAAGAGGATTGATAGCAGATCTTGCAAATCAACATATTGATTTACTAGTCCAAGATCAAGAAATAGAAGAAGAAGTAGTTGAAAATAGAGAGGAGTATGTACTAAAATATTTTGATAGATTAATTGAAATTGATCTTTCTAAGCTTGAGCCTCATATTGTTGGTCCTCATACACCAGATCTTGCAAGATCGATCTCAAAAATGGCAAAAGATGTTAAGAACAACAGCTACATAGATACAATTTCGGTTGCTCTTATTGGAAGTTGCACAAATTCCTCATATGAGGACATGTCACGTGCAGCAGATATCGCTGAACAAGCAAGAGCAAGAGGCATAAAGACTAGAGCATCATTACAAGTTACGCCAGGCTCGGAGATGGTTAGAGCAACAACAGAAAGAGATGGTCAGATCCATTTGCTCAAAGAAATAGGTGCAAACGTTCTTGCAAACGCTTGTGGTCCATGTATTGGACAGTGGGACAGACCAGAATTGAAAAAAGATGAACTAAATACAATCGTTACATCTTATAATAGAAACTTTCCAGGACGAAACGATGGAAAGAGAGAAACAATGAATTTTATCAGTAGCCCAGAGATAGTCATAGCCCTTGCTCTAGCGGGAAGACTTTCGTTTAATCCATTTGTTGACGAATTGACTGGAGCTGATGGAACAAAATTTAAGTTGAAGCCTCCTAAAATAGCGCCTGAAATTCCAGAAAAAGGTTTCAATGATACTAGTAGAGATGACATATATGTCGCGCCAGCTGAGGACTCCCGCAGTGTAGAAGTAACAATTAACAAGGATAGTGTTCGACTGCAAAAATTGCAACCATTTCCTAAATGGGATGGAGGGGATTTTGAGAAATTACCTGTATTAGCAAAAGTAAAAGGAAAATGTACAACTGACCATATTTCCCCTGCTGGTGCATGGTTGATGTATCGAGGTCATCTAGACAAGATAAGCGATAATTTGCTTCTTGGGGCAGTCAATGCCTATCGCAATGACGAGGTAGGAAATGGAAAGAACATTCTTAATGGTAATATTGAATCATTTTCCCATATCGCTAGAGAATACAAAAAACAGAATATGAAATGGATCATTGTAGGAGATCAAAACTATGGAGAGGGTAGCAGTAGAGAACATGCTGCTATGACTCCAAGATATCTTGGATGTGCAGCAGTCATTTCTAGAAGTTTTGCTAGAATACATGAAACTAATCTTAAGAAACAAGGAGTGTTAACATTGACGTTTAAGGATCCATTAGACTATGATAAAATAATGGAAGATGATCGAATTAGTATAACTGGTTTAAATAATATCAAACCTGGCAAGCCTGTAAAATGTATTTTACATCATCATCATAATAATAATAACAGAACTTACGAAGAGATATATTTACAACACTCTTATAATGAATCACAAATAGAATGGTTTTATGCTGGTTCAGCTCTTAATGTATTGCTTTCTAGGAAAGATAGCGTAGCAATGTAGTATCTCTATTATAGAAAAAGACGACGACAATTATATATCTATCATTGTAAGGTTTACAAAGATAATTGCATAAATACACAAACAACATATTATACACAACAAGGTTTCAAACTTTCATAGGATAGGAACCCGAAATTCATTGCTTGTAATATTTTCACTTGTTACTGCAATATAGTATCATATGAATATATCTGACATACTCCTGTGTAATCAGTTAAGAAGCAAATATGTATATCATAACAAATGGAACCGATATTGTTATTATATATAATATTCTAATATCTTTTCAATGGCATCTTTATCATCTTCGTTATTACCATATTCTTGATATTTAGTAAAGTCTAACGGAGTAATTATGCCGATAGGTTTGTTTACATCAAATTTATCATCAACAACAAGTAAATGTCTTACATTGTTTTGTAACATCATATCAGCTGCTACCGATGGTGATGATTTCGAATCAATAGTAATAAGAGGAGAAGACATTATCTCTTTATTTGTCACTGTACTAGTACGTACATCATTAATGCAGACCTTTCTAACTAAATCCCGTTCAGTAACTAAACCTTGTGGTTTACCGTTTCCATCAACTATTACCAACGAACTCACATTCTTATCTTTCATTTTCTTAGCTGCTTCTTGAACAGAAGCCGATTCTTCAATAGTTTCTAATTTTTTTCTCATTATATCACTGCTGGTCATACTCATTGGGATATACAACTATATTATGATATTTTAAATATAAGACTATTTGCTATTATTTAGGCTATTAATAATCGTAGAATTATACGTATTCCTCTATTGACTTTAAAATATTTATTTAGAAAAGTGACGAATGCTTTTACATTAACTATAAATTCAATATTATGCAGGCCAACTATAGCTTATACAGTGTCATCGTGTCTCTATTTGCTGCATACAGCATAATATTGATTCGCGGCAGATTAACAACAATCTTTTAGTTTCATTATGATATCAGATTACCACGACTGAGACTAAAAATATAGAAGGATATATACCAATAATAAGGATAGTTTTTACTGCTCAATCATCAAGATCATCATCTCATTACTTTATTACCATTACAGGACAATGTGCATAAGTCACTACTCCAGAAGCAACACTTCCAAGTAGCATCTTTTTAAAACCTGATCTTCCTCGAGTACCTATTACAATCAAATCTATATTTTCATGTTCAGCATATTCAACTATTGCACCTACAACAGATCTATCAGTTGCAATGACTTCCGTTTTGAGTTGAATTTTCTTATTTATGTCATCAGCTTTTTGTTTAATCTTGTCAAACCACTTCTCAGCATGAATAGCAATTAACAAAGAAGCATTATTTTCTTCTTTTTTTTCTGTTGCTATTGCTATCGCATATTCTGCTGCTCTCAGAGACGTTTCCGAACCATCGGTTGCAACAAGTATTCTCGAAAATTTTCTTTTCTTGGTTTGTATCAATTTATAAATATATTATACATTGAATTTAAATTAATATATCATTTAAGAATTGATTGGATCTAGCGAAGGAAAGAGACTGGAAGATATAGTACGAGCAAAATACCTATTGAAAAAAACAACAATCTCTTTTTCTTCTTTCTTCATCATTTTGCACGATCTAAGGTAAAAAGATTATTATATATAATCTATAACTGCAATTAAAATTATGAACCAAATTTTATCATACTTTCAATTGATACCAAAGTCAACTGAAGTATTTAATAATGGTATTCAATTATTCAATTATTATAATTCAATCTATTTTAGAACTTTTCAACAGGTCTTGAAGAGGAAAGAAACAGAAAAAGCTGATGGTAGCAGCAAATTAGACGATATTGTGGCTTTCTATAATGCATGGTTAAAAATCATGGACAAAGAATTCGATAGAGAACTAAAATCCATATCTTTTATGTCATCGTTGTCTAACTATATTGATTCGATTATTGATTTGCACTCATTGTATAGAAGAGCAGGATTTCCTGTTGATTATATTGATTGGATCTTCAATTCTTATATACAGAATATAATGTCTTTAGCAACATCGTCAATATTAAAGGAGTATCAACTGTCTCCACATGACATTATATATTTAAAAGGAAAGACTAGACTATTACACTATCATGGTATTAAAGAAAAAGAAGGAGAAGGAGAAGAAGAAGAAAATAACTCTAATAAACCACTTCTTATAATTTGTAAGGAACTTGCTATCAAACGGCTTGGATATCTATCTATTAGATTTAGGGTATCCAACTAAAGAAGATGACAAATTATCTTTAGATGATTATGTTGATTATGTGAAAGATGCAGTTCAAGCAATATTGAAAAAAGAAAAAGGAGAAGAACGACAAGGACAGAGACAGGAAAATAAAAAAATATCAATTTTAGGATATTGTTGGGGAGGCATACTTGCACTCATTTATACAGCATTAGAAGCTACAAAAACCACTCAAAGTGATGATGATGATAATAATAATACTGTTAAAAGTTTGGCGCTAATGGCTACACCAGTAGATTTCAGTAAGGAAAACACCATACTCGCAAATTGGTCTAAAGCAGTCAATATAGATAAGATGATACATGAATTTGGTGATATGAATGGACAAATTCTTGATCTTGCATTTGCTATGCGCAATCCTCCAAGATATAC
>JAJNBK010000138.1 GCA_021155845.1 Nitrososphaeraceae archaeon | reverse complement strand
GATGTAGACCAAGAAGCTCAAACCGAGACAGCCCAAACAGCTACAAATGCTGAAGATGTAGACCAAGAAGCTCAAACCGAGACAGCCCAAACAGCTACAGGCGCTAACATAGGACAGGAAGCACAACAACAAGCAGAGCAACAAGCTATTGGTAATGAAGTAGATCAAGAAACACAACAACAAGCTGAACAAAGCTGAGCAATTAGGAGTAGGTACAGATGTAGCACAGCAGCTAGCACAAGAAGCTTCACAATTGGGAATAGGTGAAAATGTAGGACAAGAGATTCAGCATAAAGCTGAGCAATTAGGAGTAGGTACAAATGTAGCACAGCAGCTAGCACAAACAGCTTCACAAACGACCTTCGGATGTTCAACAAACAATTAAACAAATTGCAACACAAAGTGCTTTAGGTGGTGGTGATGTTGACCAAATTATCAATCAGATATCAACACAAATAGGTAGTAATCCAAATAGTGATTTGGCAAAATCATTATCTAATTTGGCAGGTTTATATGGATCAGGTAATTATGATCAATATAATAAAGCTCTTAAACAAATAGGGACACAAATAGCAATTGGTAATAATATTGATCAAACTATAATACAAATTGGAGAAATCAACTATTACAATTACTTTAATAATGAAATAAAATATGATATCAATTATTATGATAAATACTATGATGATGACAATGATATCAAAATAATTAAAAAAATATACAAGAGAGATAATACATGTCCAACACAATCTGATTCAACACAGTTAAAAGGAAAAATACTTGGAAAAGGAGTTATAGTTTTAGCAGATTTTGAACCATGTGAATTAAGAGATGGACGTGCTACTTTAAATATTCCTACTAATCCTAATCTAAAATTCGTAGCTTTATCTATAGACAAGAAAGGAAATAATCATGAAGGAGCAATAATTACTAAACAGAAGATCCAAAGTCTTAGCAAAAATAGTGGTCTATATGTAGTATATTTTGATGATAAAATGATTGGAAAAAACCCAGTAACTGGAAAGAAAATAGTATTAGATAAAATCAATGGATTTGCATTGTATAATACTTCTACAAAATCTATCAATTTTCAATCTGGAAATAGTCTAGGCATGACTGCTGTTCTCACAAAATAAATTTTTTTATATTTTTAAATAAGTAGTATATAGTCAAATTACTAATTTTCTACATGCTTAATCCAATTAAGCAAATGACCTCAATAACTGAAATCCAAAGTTTTGAGGGCTTCGATTTCTCATTATAACAGGGTTCGGTAACATAATATAAGTTTTTGTATAACACTGAAGATAAAATATTATTTGAGAGGAAGAGATTTGAATTTGTCGTTGTTGTTCAAGGAATTAGATTATCCATCTAGAGAACTATTTACAGGTTAAAATTGGAAGAAATCTTAATTGTATATACAGATATTGTAAAAATAGTATATGCTATTGATCGCATTTGTATACTTTTTCAGTTACTTTTTCCCATTTATAATCATTAGTCTCTGTTTCTTTTACCATCCAAAAATCGTAATTTCCAATTCTATCTCCGTAACTATCTAATTTTATATTACCACTTGCACCCTGATAAGAATTGACTATTTTGTTAAAGTTCTCTTTTAGCTTCATAAAAGGAGTATGGTCAGACATATTTTCTGTTAAAGCTGCTATCCATAGCGCATCATATATATTGACATCATTTGCATTCAATTCTAATTTAGTAGTCTTTTCTAATGATTCAAGTTTTTCATTTGTATGATTCAAAGCAAACATGGGACTAACAAATTGAGTTTTATTAGCAAACTCTATAGCTTTATGGTGTTTTAAAAGCCGTTCATTTTTGGCTGTCGCTTCACTACCATACCAACGTACCTCATCATCCAAATTTTGATGAGATGGTGCTTGAATTAATATAGGTACGAATTCACCATAAGCAATTACATATACTCCTACCTTGGAATCAGAATGTGGACTAAAATTTTTTATTGCATTACTTACAGCTAAACTAACGGCTTTAAGTTCCTGATCCCATATAATAAAATTGATTCTATGAAGACTTGCAGCAAACTTTCCAACATGGGGATTATATTTTACTACACTATGACTAAAAATTCCGCCACATGTTTCAAAATACCCTTTCGTAATATTATAAAGCTCATTTCCATATAAATCATTTCTCAAAATTGGCACGACTACTTTCACACCATCATTCCACATTTTTTCAGCTATTTGTTTACCTTGGTTGATATCATTTTGGAGTAATCTAAAAATATTATCTTTTTCAGAAAGGGATGCTGCAGTACTTGAGTGACTTATAATTAGAACCTCATGTTTATCAGCATATTCTTTTATTTTCTTAAGCTCGTTGCTAGTTTGTGGTCCAATAATAATATTTATCCCTTTATCTACTAATTTTTTTACCTTGGCTACTGCGACATCAGGTTTTATTTCTGTATCTTCAATCTGTAAAACAACTCTCTTATTATATTTTGAAAACTTTTCATTGATATCATTAACTGCTTTTAATAACACAGCTTTTTGTATCTTGCCACTCTCATAAGCTGAACCACTGAGCCCTAAAAGCGCACCTATTTTTATTTCAGTAATATTATTATTATTATTATTATTATTAAAGTATAGAGTATTCAAATCAAGATCATCTTTTTGATGAAATGAGCTAACAAAAAAAATACTTGATATTAATAATAGAATTGACATTAATAATGAAATTCGTTGAATTTTGTTACCATGATTAAACATTCTTTTGATTTTTAACCTATAACTGTTATGACTAAAATTAAGAAATATAATGTTCCATAATAGTCCGGCAGACATAATTAGATAGTGATCCACTATTAATAGATTTGAATACCATATTGCTTCTACAAGGCTTGATAAAAAAATAATTACAAACCAGCTATCAGCTATAACAAGATTTATCAATGATACGGATTCAAATATTCGTGGAATAGATGCCTCAGGTTCTTTTTTAAAGCCCAAAACCATTACTATTGCTGGAATTATCAATACCATGTTCAGAATAGGATATGTAATGATTACAGAAAAGAAAACAATACCACTTGGTGAAGAAAATACGGATAAACTAATTGTAATATAAATAATGAATATAACTAACAAAATACCACAAGCTAGACTTGTAAAGACTACACTTTTGTTTTTATATTTTTTATAAAATTCCTTGAAAGTAAAATAAAGTGAATATCCAAGAAATGGATATGCTGCTAGCCAGAAAAAATCAGCAAGAGAGGGAATATCTGGAACTATCTCTTCCAATTCATATATCAACCATTGAATATTAGCACAAAGCCAAAGTACCAATCCTGTTCCAAGGGCAATGTGTATCTTTAAATGATAGTCGAAAATTTTTTGTTTTGATAATTTAATTACTACTAATATAACGGATAGTCCTGCCGCTGTTGAAGAATTAATTAATAGTATCCAATGAGTATAAATGATTTTAGTTTCAATAGGCTCTGATAAATAAATAAGTAAATTTTCTACAATTATTGAGATTACTAATCCTATAATAAATAATTTTTTTTTGTTACTCCTAAAAGTTTTATTCTTATCAGCAGTATAAAATGGTATTATTGACAAAATATATCTCCATTATCTGCGATATCTGAAACTATATTATTTTCAAATGGAAGTAAAAATTTTTTATATTCAATAAGGATTGATGATTTGTTATTTCGCCAATCTGAATACCAATTTAAACCTAAGTAGTCAATTATAGAAGTCATCTAAACCTCATTGTATTTCTCAATAATTGTCATTAAGTATAAATCATAATTGTATATCATACTTTGAGTTTTGTTAATTTTAATTATATTAACAATTCGTTCTTTTTCTTGATTACATTTATTTTTCATTAACATTATTAATTTTTATCTTGTTGTTTATTAAATTATTTGGTCAACTAAATTATTATTTTTTAAAGAATCTTGAGAATTTTAAGAATAATTCAATATCATTCTATCTATGACTTGATAATTTAGTAGTTGGTATATTATCTTTTTTAGAAAGAGGATATTATTAAAAGCATTTAGTATAGTTATAAGGGTTCTGAGGGATAGCTTCGATTTCTCATTATATCAGGATTCGATAACATAATAGATAATAGTTTTGATAATTTAAAACTCGACTAACATATCAACTCTAATTACAAAAGCAAAATAACAGTATCGATATTTAATGACTAAATTATTGATTATATTATTTCAGATGTCAAACCAAATCATTGTATAATTGTTTCTCAAAAAATTAATGGATTATAGATTAATTATCATGGTCATCTTGATGATGATGATGATGATAACGGTGTAGATGATCACTTACAATTTCTTTTGCTATTTCCTTTGCTATGTATTTTATTTTCTCTTCATCTATCCCAGCAGTTGCAGGTGGATAA
>JAJNBK010000137.1 GCA_021155845.1 Nitrososphaeraceae archaeon | reverse complement strand
AGCACGTAAGATCTTCGATAAGTCTATTACTTTTCTTTCGTCTGCAATTGAAGGTGCAGAAATAGAAAGAGAGGAGAGAATTCAAGCTCTGAAGAAATTTGCAAACTATTCGAAAACTATATTCAATAATAATAGCAGTAATAGCAATGAGATTAATTAAATTCCTAGTCTCTTGATGTCTAAGGCATCTCTTGATATTTCAATTACCAATTATCCACCATTACTCCAGAAGACATATGGCTGTAATAGGAGTTGTTTTTTGTCATTATCGTAATAATAACCAGAAGTTTCCCACTAGTGATGATATATATGATTAGATCAGGTTTTACTGCTAATTATTACGTTGGATCATCTATAACCCGGAAAATTTATCCGCGAAGAAACCATGTTATACTATAACAATGACGATATTCAAAGGTTTAAGCGAAAATACTCCTATAACAATAATTTGAAAGATGAGTACTCTAACTCAACAAAGCATAAAAATAAATTCATTGATTAAGGAATCTACAGCAATAATCCTAAATGATTAAGCAAGACGAGCATATTTTTCATCATCTGAACCATGAAGTTACAAAGCTATTATTATGAACAATCTGCTCTGTAAATGCAATAAGACTCGATTATCGCCGGTCATTATCATGATATGATGTATTGAATAGAAGAGGCTTTTTCTCACTTAAAAAGAAATAACTTAAAATATATATGATTTTAAGAAAAGCACTTGAATTATGAAATATTTGATCCAGTTCGGTATAAGATCAATACCAGATTAAATTGGAATACTGTTGCTCCAAATTATCATAATGATTGGGCCAATAGAGATATTGGACCTTTCAAATCAACAATCGAATTAGTGAAAGCTGCAAAAATAAAGGCTGATGATATTGTATTGGATCTTGGTTGTGGAACAGGTGTTGTCTCAAGAGAGGTATCATATTATCTTGGTAATTTAGGTCTAATAACAGGAATTGATATCTCACGAGTTGCTCTTTCTATAGCTAAATCCTCAGTAAATATACCAAATGCATTATTTATAGAAATGGATGCAGAAAATTTGGGATTAAATACTTGTTGTTTTAGTAAAGTAATATGTCAATATGCTTTGATGTTCTTTCCCAATCCTAATCATGTCCTAAAAGTAATTAAGAGTATTATGAAAAAGGATGATGACGAGGAGAAGAAAAGTAAGCTAGCTGCAGCGGTTCATGGTACATCAGAAGGAGTGCCATATTTTAGTTGTATAATGAATTCTATTCTCAAATACATACCTGATATCCGCGCGAAAGGGACCCCATCCGTTCATAGTCTTGGAAATCCCGATGACCTTTACAATACAATCGCCAGCGCAGGATTCTCTGATATATCAATTAAAAAATATACCTTTTATTACCAAGCAGGCACATTTGAACAGTACTGGTCAGATTATCTATCATCTACAGCAAATGCAATTCGGTCTACAGTTGAAAGTAAAGGAAGCCAAGTAATTTCAGCCATTAAAAAAGATGCGCAAGAACTTGCCAATAAATTTATTGATAATAATAAGGGCTTAATTCAATTTCCATGGGACGTATTAGTTGCTACAGCTAACACATAATGGTATTATTATATATATATCATCAAAATGAGTTAAACATAAATGTCATGTTGAATGTGATTATCTTAATTTCTTTTCATCTAAATGTTATGCCTTGCATATTATCTAATTTTAGCAATAACAGTAGTCTATCTCTCTACCTTAGCTTCCTTTGATTGCCAAGGTAAACCAATCTGGCAAGATATTCTTATTCTTCTTTACAAAGTAACCAAATGCAGAATCTAAAACATATGTCTTTGCCCAGTCTTCCTTTGACCTTATCGATCTACCATATGCCTGTATCAATTTCAATGCTGTTTGCCAGTAGTACCATTCTTCATCTATCTCTCTTTTCGCATTAGTCCATGTGTCACCTTTATTAGGATACGGTACCTTGGTTATAATTTGAAACCTTGAAAGATCATCTTTTAAATCAAGACCTGTGTGCAATGACGGTGATATAAGAACTGTTGGCTTTATACTATCTATATGTTGTTTTAAAACTTCATCCCTTTGTAGATCTGGATCCGTTACTATCAGTCTTCTTGCATTTTCCTGAGATACATTTTCTTTGATAAAATTCAACTGCTCATAAGAAGTAGTATGAATTATTCCTTTGTCATAACGATGTATATACATTAGATTGTCAATAGCCTTTACAATATTATTTTTTACTTGTTCTGATTGCAAGTTATTAAAATTAAGGTATTCAATATTCAGAGGATAAATTAGTCTTTTTTCTACTGGAAAATCTGATGGTATTCGTATGAATTTAACATCTCTATCATAAGAGGAAGTAGCTAGACCTACACTTCTACAGAATGTTCTATCGTTTAGAATTGTTGCACTCATTATCAATGTCTTTGAGCATTTTTCAAATATCGCTTGACAGTACTCCGATATGTCTAAGGGCTTTAATTCAACTTTTACGACCTCATAGTTTTCCTTTTTTATGTCTGATATTATCCAATTTTTTGGATTAGATAATATATTGTTTATTGCTCTTGTAAGCTTTTCTGCATCTCTCGTTGCTTCAACAAAAAGCTCATCACTGATCTTCTTTGCATCCTTCTTTGAAGTATCAGAATACTTTTCTTCTATTTCTTTGTCACTATCAAATAGGACTGATGCTGGAATTACTTTCTTGTTATTGTTATCCGATGTCTTTGCTTTAGATTCTTCATCATTTTTGTTTTGCCAATTGTACAAGATTTTCCTTTCTAGTGACAAGTCTTCTATCATTGACATATTTCCAATTAATGTAAGCATTTTCGTTTCTAATTCAATCAAAAAATCAATCCATCGTTTGACTTCGTTATAACCATAATCTACTATCTTTAAATCCTTAATATAGCGTCTCCATCTCTTTTTCGAAATAGATAGTCCCCTAAATTTTACAATCTCTGTCTCCAGTAAATGTGCTTCATCCAATACCAATAATTCTCTTGGCATGATGATTTTCTTGCTTGGCAAAAACGCCAAGAAATTGGAGTAATTGAAAATGGAATGGCTAGAGGTTAAAGCTATGTTTAATTGATTAAAATATTCACATGGTCTCCATGTTGCTTTATCTTTACTGTTATCTTTTAGATTTTTTAAGTGCAACCATTGGAAAAACTCCGTTTTATAATGATGTTCTTTATCATTGTTGATGTATATCTTTTCGTTTTCTGTTCCTTTATTACTCAGAACATAATCTTTTAAAAATGTTCTATATTTACAGCCGGTACCTTCAAAAGATTCATCTGTCATACATGGTCCGTATTCAACAGTTGTATGATAGCATTCGCTTCCATCCTCTGCTGAAATACAGCTTCTACATCTATAGATCCCGTTTTTAATGAAATCCTCTTTTACTAAACAAGGAAAATTGCTTTTACCTTTCGCCACTTTAATGAATGAAAAATCCCTAGCATATTGTGTCTGCAAGTCCTTAGTTGAGGTGCATATATAACTTGAGCCTAGAGTCGTTGCCACAGATACTGCTACAGCACTCTTTCCAAATCCAGTAGGAGCCTCCAGTATAATGTATTTATAGCCAGAATTGAATGCTTCACATATCTCATTTAATACTTTTGTCTGGTTATCACGCTGGGATATGAATGGAAAATTCTTGATAAAATCTTTTGTTGTC
The DNA here is from genome assembly GCA_021155845.1 of Nitrososphaeraceae archaeon. Next base: position 43 of record JAJNBK010000137.1, on the reverse strand, counting down.
AATGATTGGTAGGTATTCAGCTGTCATTACCTCTTGTTCTTCT
>JAJNBK010000136.1 GCA_021155845.1 Nitrososphaeraceae archaeon | reverse complement strand
GCAGAGTGAAGAACAGATCGAGCAGTTCAAGACGAGCATTGTATCCACCGTGCCGATGGGGCGGATGGGAAGCCCTGACGAAGTCGCGAAAGCCGCTTCGTTCCTCGCGTCAGATGACAGCAGTTATGTCACCGGTATTGAACTATTCGTCGATGGGGGTATGGCACAAATTTGAGCTCAATCTTTACGTTTAATTGGTTCTGACAATCTCCAAGAAATTTAGAAATGCATTGTTTTGACGAATCTGTTGTTGTAGTAGTGTCAGCTGCAGCGTGTCTGATAAATATTGAATCTGTAAAGCCAAATATAGTTTGAAAGCCATAATGCTCAAATCCTATTTTCTCCATTTGTTTATGGATTAGCCGGCCATATCCTATTATAATCTCTGAAACTTTATAATCAGAATAAGAGAGAATTCTTTTCTTGCAAAAGCACCATAACCATCATTAGCTAAGAACTTTAAAGCTATCTGTCTTGGCTTGCCTACTATAAACTAGTGGATAAGTTCGACTTCGATGGATAAGAAACCATAAAGATTCATGAGTATTTGAAAGGAACTCATCCACAAAGCATAGCATTCGATCCCGGCAATCCAAACCGTGCATACTGTGCGACATTTGGAGATGGTCTATGGAAAACTGATGATGGTGGCCAGACTTGGAATAGTATTGGAAAAGATGTTATCTCCAGTCCTTATATGATGTCTGTCTCGGTGAGTCCTCTGGATCGTGGGAATAACTTCAATAGAGTATATGTTGGAACTGAGCCCAGTGCACTTTACATTTCAAATGATGGAGGCAATTCATGGGAAAAAATGGACGCCCTAAACAATTTACCATCATCTACATCATGGAGTTTTCCTCCAAGACCTTGGACTCATCATGTACGTTGGATTGAACCAGATGCAAATAATCTCGACTATGTTTTTGTTGCTATAGAAGCAGGAGCGCTTGTGCAAAGTCATGATGGCGGTAGAACCTGGATAGACAGGGTTGAACAAGGCCCATATGACACTCATACTCTGGCTACACATCCAATGGCACCTAAACGTCTGTACTCTTCTGCGGGTGATGGCTATTTTGAAAGCTTTGACTACGGAGAATCCTGGAATAGGCCTACAGAAGGCCTTAGACACCATTATCTCTATGGACTTGCTGTTGATTCCGGTGATCCCAACATTGTGATTGTATCAGCGTCTATTGGTCCGGGAAAGGCCTACTACATTGAAGATGCAGAGTCATTTGTATATAGAAGATCTGACGATGGAGAAAAGTGGAAGGCTATTTCCAAGGGTCTTCCTGAACCAAATGGAACAACAATTACCATTCTTGCTTCAAATTCAAAAGCTGCGGGCGAATTGTACGCTGTCAACAACCATGGAATATTTATCTCCACTGATTCAGGTGTTTCGTGGAGAGGATTTGACATCCAATGGCCAAAAGAATATCTTTCGCAAAGTCCTTGGGCACTTGCAATCAGACAGGACGAATAGTTTTCAGATGTGCACACTAGATTCACATAAGAGATTGAAACGTGAGGTAGTGAATCAGGACGTCCACAACATCCTGCGGGAGAGGGAGAATATGGTTTTGTTACTATTCCTCAAGAACCATCGTTGTCTCCTCCTGTGAATACTACTACTTCCAACGATAATAACAATAATAGCAAAAAAAGAGGAGAAGCAAATTTGTCAACTGAAAATACTAAAGAAGAAGAACAACTTGAAGAAGATAGTCACTATAGAGAAGAACGTTCATCGTCCACACCTGATTTGCTAACAATAAGAATGATGAAGATGGTGGTGGTGGTGTTGGTACTGGTGTTGATCATGTTTATTTGGATAATGATAATGGGGGAAAATGCTTAAGAAAGATATGTTTCGTAATGTTATTGATGCGTGCAAGGTGATAAGAGATCCTCTTATGGAGGCCAAAGAATATTATTATAAAATAAAGAAGAAAGCTGGAGAGAACATTGGAACAAAAAGGAAAGAGATCGGTATAGCTGCATCCGAGAAGGAAGAAGGAGGAAGCATGTTATAAAAAAAGTCATGGACAACTAGCTATTATATGATTAATCCTAATATGGAACAAAAAGAAAGAATGAAAAGCAAAATAATATCATTGATAATGCAACGTAACATACCTGATTTATTGCAATCGTATGGCACCACTAGTATTCAATATATTCTCTTGAATATGTTATGTAACTATTCTTTTGCTAAGCATTCTACACATCTGGAGATAAAGGCAGTTAGCAGACTGCAAAATGAGAATTTAGGAATATTAATAGGATTTTGAGGATTCTAAATGACTAACATATTTAAGAAGAGGAGCAAGACATGATAACAAAACCAAAATTACTCTTAATCACAGGTATAACCATAACTATAGTAGCTTTTGGACTAGGTGTATGGGCTGCGACAATAACCGCACCAACAAGCATCAAGATAATTCAATGCATGAGAGAGAAGGACCCAAATCAAACATTTACAGGGCAAGATGCAGAAGGCCAGTTCAAAGAATGTGCTTCGCAGTAGTATCCATTAGATCCTACTGCAGGACTTGGTATAAGCAACTTGTTATTCTGGGCTGGTATAATAATAGTGATAATAGCTATAATATTGATCATACGCAACTGGTATCTTAGTAGGAACGCAAGAAGTATCAGGAGTAAGAGTAGAAATGATGGATAATAGATATGGAAGATAACTGGTTGCATAATACGTCATATTTCTTTTCTTTTCTTTATGTCTACTTCATTTTGCGATTCCATTGTGGTGATGGGGATTATAAGTAAACCCAAGGTGTGTATTTGTGAGAATAAGACGTTGTGAGCTCTCCATGTTTAGCACTCTTAAACTTGCATCTAACTATATTATCTCTCTCCTCTTCGTCATACTATTCTTTAAACTCTTAACAACTCTTCGGACATAGAAGATCGTTGAATGAGTAAAAGTTAGTTAATCTATCACATGGAGTCATTAGAAATATATTTGAATATACAATGCGCTCATCAGTCTAATACAAAAGAAGACTTGAAGAAACTAGGAACCAAGTGATGGCTTAGAAAGATAAGGCGGCGATAAAGATATCTGGTACCGTCAGAGAAGCGGATATCAAATGATAAATTGATGACATGTCTGTGTCTTTTTTTGCAGAATTTAGGCAGAGCCATCTTGATAAATTTTGATTTTACGCTTTATCAGCAACGAATTTAAAGTTTAAAGAAAATAATATATCATTCAAGTTAATAATAATGGCTTTTGAAGAAAACAGTTTGAACTTTATTCTTAATCATCTTACAGAGCCATTATTTCCCAGAACTATTTCTACATACAGATCAGAAGGAAGACAGTTTGAAGTCTTTAGCAAAGAAGAAATGATCAACGCATTTGAACAATCTGACTTTCTAGACTGTAGAGTTAATGCCTATCCTTCGTATACAGAATACAAAGGAATCAACAGACAGGCACCTAATTTTCTCTTCATAGATTTAGACAGATCTACTTTTGAAACAGAAAGAGAACATCGACTAGCATTAACTAACACTTTGAGAAATATCAAAGAGAAATTAGCAGAAGGCTATTCTACTATACTTTGGTCTGGAAATGGTTACCATATATACCAGCCCATTGAAGCATTTGTATTAGAAGAGGAAGAAGTATTCAATGAATTTGATCAGCCTTCTAAAGCATTCTTGAAATTTGCAGAACAATATCTATCTATTAACAAATCAGATCCTTCACATAATCCATCATTTAAATCATGTATGATAAGAATACCAGGTACTTTTAATTATAAATGTATATTGCAAGGTAAAGATCCAGAAGTTAGAATTATACAAAGATGGAATGGATACAGACCAAAGATCAACTTACTCTTAGGGAGTTTTCATGCATATCTGGTAGATCAGAAGAAGAAAATAAAAGAATTACAAAGACAGAAGGAATTAAAAGAAAAGTATCCTATAAAGAAGAAGAATGATAAATTTACTTCCAGATCTGTAATACCATGGATCGAGATATTACTAGAGACTCCAATTGCAGATTATAGAAAGAATGCACTAAGCTTTATACTTGGACCTTATCTGATAAATGTTAAGAAATTATCTTATGAGGATGCTTTTGATATAATAAAAGACTGGTTGAAAATTCAATAAAGAATGGTTTTCTGCCAATGAAGTTCAATACTTTGAAAGAAAAGAATAGAGCATTATATGATAACCTGAACATAGATAAATAGTACACGTAAGCAGTTATTACTTTCAATCTAACAGTTAGCAAAACAATTGGCACGATAACAAATAGCAATATTATTATTACCTGCATATCATTTTATATTTATTATACATTGCAATTTTCAATTATTATGGGATGTGTTTCATATTATTAATATTATATTTAACATCAAAATATTAATCGGTATATGTGATAAAACATAATGGTTGCTGATCAGACAGCTATACTAAGTATCAAAAGTGTGTATTACCTAAGTAGATAACTAAGCTCTGACTTTAATCACTATGAA
>JAJNBK010000135.1 GCA_021155845.1 Nitrososphaeraceae archaeon | reverse complement strand
ATTAGATAATGCCAAAAGAGAATCACTATATACGTCTACTTCAAATCCACCATCTTCTAAAGCCATTTTGAAAACTATATTATTATCATCTTCATTATCTACAAGCAATATTCTATTTGTCATTACTACTAACGTTCGCTTTGTTGGATATGTTTATCAGGTGCTATTAAACTTTAGCAACTAAAAAAGGTATCAATAATAATGACCATGAAGGAGCAGAAAAAAGTCAGCAGAAGCACAGGTCTCAATACGGGGTGCAGGAGATAACATCGTAATTATATTTTATGTGTATGAAAATAAAATCTTCTTTTTTTTGAAAGACCTCATACATCGAAGCTCTAAATGTCCTATGTGTTAAACAGGAAAATGTCAAGCTTTCCTATTTTATCTATTGAAGCTTTTACCCTCAATTATAACGATAAACATGGAGTAGATTTAGAATTTAGACCTAGGAAGAAGAACAACGAAAAACCAACACAACAATAGTAGTTTTGGTACAAAGAATTTTATCATTATTTTAAGAAGAAGAACTTCAAGTTTTTAAGATACACACCCCTCTGCAAGAATTTGGTTATACTATCTCTACTAGGCAGTATATCATTCTGTATATGATTGTATATGATGAATCTTCAAATTACTATCCACACAAATTTTTCATGATTAATGCAATAAGTCTAGATATAATTTATTACGTATTAAGGTACTCTGGATAGTTCTTTCCTATGTCTGTAATTTTGATTTCATCAGAATTATTACCTTGGCCGATGTGTCCTCTTGTAAATAGTTCCTCAAAAACACGGTTTTTGAGAGTAATATTAGTAGAGTCAAAGGCTCCAATTCCACTTGATGAAGCACAAGCCTCTTCATAAACAGCATTTTTGTTAATACTTTTGGTTTCATCATTTTGTGTTCTTTCTATCAGTTTTTTCATAACATGGATACAAAGTTCTTTTACATCTGCGTCTAATATTGATGAATTCATCATGGAAACCGTTGTAGAATTCTTTTTAAATCTTAACATTTCCCATGTAATCTCCCATTTATATTCTAAAACTGTCTTGATCCTGGATTCATTGACTTTAATTGTTGTTTCAATTTTTCTTTCTTCCCTTTTTCTTTTATGACCCTATCTTTTATACTATCATTGTGAAATATTTATCAATATTCTTGACCGAATGTTTTATAATGAATGTTAACGTAAATTAAGGATGTCTATAAAAAAAGAGCATCCAGAAAGATCTAGTTGGTGGATAAGTGAACTAGGTCTCCTGGCATCATAGAATAAAAAGAAATGATATGAATGACAGGAAGAAATTACTGTATGGTTGAAAATATAAAACAGACCATTTTTCAAGAGTATAGAACTGTTTATAACCACTCATATACCTTATCTGTGCTCGATCTTAATATTGATCAAATAAATTTCTATTCAAGAGTAGCAGTTAGGAATCTAATCACGATAAATGAACAATGTTATTACTGTTATGAAATATCGTAGCAAGACTGACATAATTGGACATATCCTAGAAGTTGTTAATAGTCACGGCGATAATGGATTAACAAAGACGAAAATAATGTACAATGTCTTTCTATCTTTTGCACAGTTGAAAGAATATCTCTCAGTTCTATTGGAAAAAGGCTTGATAGAAGAGTATCAAAAAGAACAGGATGAAAAAGAAAAGCAACGATCTTCCTATTATTATAGAATAACATACAAGGGAAGGCGTTTCTTAGAAATATACAGAGGTCTTAGTGAAATGATTTCATAACTTCTTCCAACCAGCACCTTACACACACACTGTAGTATGAGTTACACCTTCCTCATAGTAATCATATCCTATACTATATATTCTACTAATTTAATCGCCTACAATGTTTTTTATTCGCTACTGTATGCTTAGGGGTAGATTAAACGTGAATAATGCTCCTCTTCCATTTTCTTGATTAGTATCGTTATTTGAAGCCCACATATTGCCACCATGAGCTTCAATTATGCTCTTTGAAATAAAAAGTCCAAGTCCAGTTCCTGACTGGGATTTTGTGGCAAACTTTGAAAACAGTCTTGGCATTATTTCTGGGTCTATTCCAGTACCAGTATCTTTTATGCTAACAAGTATTTGACTATCTTTCTTTTCTGAGATAATAGAAATAACTCCTTCCTTTGTAAACTTAAGAGCATTGCTTAGAAGATTAGAAATAACTTGCGATATTCTTCCCTTATCTGCTTCTGCTATGACATCTTCCTTAGGTCTATTGTACAATAACTTTACATTACTATTACTATCATTTTCAATCCTACTCGTATAGTCTTCAATAATGCTTAATATCAAATTAGTTAGATTGAATTGTTCTTTGTTTAGGTTTAATGTCTGGCTTTCTATTCTTGTGACATCTAATATATCGCTGGTAAGTTTCTGAAGTCTGATCGCATTTCTCTGTATTGCCTGTATCATCTCTTCCCTCCTTTCGGGGTGGCTTTGCAATAGATAAGAATATCCTAAAATAGCCTGAGTAGGTGTTTTCATTTCATGGCTTGCTATATTGATAAAATCTTTTTGCATTTTTTCTGATCTTTTTAGTTCTTCATTTAATGCACGTTCATTCCAAAGTAGCTCATATACGAATTTGAAGAAATCAACAGTGCTTTTTCGATTAGAATAAACTGAAAAACCGATTGCTTCTGAAATCTTTTCAGTCGCTGGTTCTCTGAGCTCTACTCTAAGAGCCTTTTCATCGTCTACTATGTACATACCATATGGAGAATTATAGCCATTTAAAATTCTGATAGCAGGTGCCTTCTGAGATATTCTCTTGACAATATCCAAATTTGCGTCAGATATAGGGCAGATAATCTTTATAGTAGTAGTACTTGTGCCACTATTTTGAGATACCATTATCAGATAATCAATAACTCCAGATCTGTCTATCATTACCATAGATTTATCGTTTGGAAGAAAGAACAGTGCTTCTTTCTTTACAGATTTTGCTAAATCAATAACAATCTGACTTGCTTTTTCATGGTTAGTAATGACTTCGAAAAATTCTCGTTCTATTCCTTCCTCTATTTCTCTGATTCTCTGTTCAAATGGTATTGCTCTATTCCACAAACTGTCAAATACATATTTCTGCTGCTGTACAATATCTTTAACATTGCTATAGATAATCTGTGGCACTGGCTGTTCTTCTTGTAGAGCTGTGGAAGCAATATATTCAGTTTCACTAACAGAAAAATTTGCTTTAATTCCATCTAAATGTCGAATATCATATTCAAATTTTATTAGCTCTTTACAGTAATGGACATTTTCTTTTGTAATATCAGTAATATATCTTAATTTAATACCTCTGGTTTTAAGATCAAATAATAATTTCTTATATTCTTGAACTCCAATAGCCACTGAAGGCCCTCTATGGTCGGCACAAGAATCCATTCTACCATTTGTTTTAGATAAAAATTGTAATAGTGCATTCATTACGTTTTCTGCACTGTATAACACCTCTGTTCTTTCAGAGCCATTATTACGATAAGTTGTCAAATATAGAATATACGAATATAGCACAAATATATAAGGCAAATTGCTATACCATATGTAGATAAAATCATTGGAGTTTATTTAAAATAACTTTATTAAAATATCATACACATAGAGAAATCACACATATAAACGAGGTCTGTATACGTCAATCAATAAAAGAAGTTGTGAGAAAAAAAGATTGTTACCAATGCACAAGTCTACCAACTCTACATAATAGTTTTAAGATCATATTAGAGTTATTTTA
>JAJNBK010000134.1 GCA_021155845.1 Nitrososphaeraceae archaeon | reverse complement strand
GAATATTATTATGCTAGGATATCCAATTCATAAATATTACGTTCTGTTCCATTTATCCTAACCATGGTAAATTATCCAGTATCTATTGTTCCATCTGATATTGATGTCACTGTAACAGTTCCGGTCATAAATGGATGTAATTTGCAATAGTATGAAATCAGGCCATCTTGTTGAGGCATTCTTATCGGTTTGCTCGATTGGCCTGTTTGGATAAAGTCAGTATCAAATATATAGTCAGTTATTAATTCTTCACCATTAGTTGACGTTGCAGTATGGATAGCGCTATCTTGATTAAGCCATGTGATTGTACTTCCAGGCGTTACAAATAGGTTCTGCGGATAGAAGAACCTCTCGTTTGACAGCTTATCTGCTCCTTTTACAATGATGACATTAGTGTGTCCTTCTGCTATTGAACTGTCTCTGGACATATCGTAAGGCAGATTATTTGTATCAGTATACAATTGATCTAACTGTCCCTTACGCGTTGCATTTTTGGCTATTATGTCATGACTGGACTGTTTCTTTAATGAATCTATAATTTCAAAGATAACTTGTGTTGTATTAGTTCTTACGTGTGATCTACTTTCACTAACTGCTTTTATACTTGTCTCATCGACTAGACCCTCGATTGTCTTATGATTGCCGTCTTTTGCTTCGAAAGATTCTATTATCCCATATATTGGCTGATTATTGAATTGATTTTCAATTAACCGTGAATTCAACATAATTTTTATTATATTATCTTTACTAATCACTATGGTACAGTTAACGTCTTTCCAGAGATTCTCACGATTTAATTTAATGTCTATCTTTGCATCAATTATATTTACTCGAGAAGATGTTGATATATGAGTAAAATTTTTCAGATCCGGTCGAAAATTATAAAGTTCATAAATATTACGTTCTGTTCCATTTATCTTAACCATGGTAAATTTTGCTTGGAATTCCTTTATGATTCCTTGATCTACTTTAAACATCCAATTTCCACTTAAGATCTGCGGCTCCATTTTCGCAGCCAGTACAAATTGCTCTGTTGATGATTCGTGTTCTGCAGTCCTATTTGTGTTATATGTTGAGCTTATTATAATCTTTGTTAATAAATCGATGTTATTACTATCTAATGTTCGATTACCATATATTGCACCAGAAGGTGCCATAATACTGTCGGTCAAATTAGAACCGCTGTTGGTAGCGAACAATCTGCCAGACACTAATGGGCTTTTAGCTGGTAGTTTATTTCCTTCGTAATGATTTCCATCGAGGGTCGATTTGGATGCACCTTCATTATATAATAGAGATACTATAGGTCCTCTGGCAATAAAAGAACCGGCTTTATTTTCCGGAATAATGGTTGAATGTACATTCTTCTTCATCGAAAGCAATTCGGACGAAGATATGTATCCAATGATAATCAGAATACTTAGTATAAATATCATAATTGAAACTTTCTTTTTCATCAAATCAAAGTGCTGGAATCTTTTTAACATGTTTACGTCTATATTAATTAATCAGGAACATAATAAAATAAAACATGGAGCAGCCTGTAATGCAGTTAATTCCCTAGATTTATAGAAAGCAACAAAGAACGCAAAAATGCATCGCGAACAAGCTATTCCTTATTTATTTACTTATGATTTAGATGGCTAAAGAGTTTGTAATACACTCTTTTCATCATACTTGTGATGATTTTATGCGACTTTAATGGTATAGTAAAATGGTTAGAAAAACTGAAGAAAGTAGTACGAATGATATGATTGGCATTTTCTTGATGCTTTACAAACAGAAATTATTACTATTGGAAGGGAAGAGTAACTGCGCCCTCAGACGCTGATTGTACGAGAGACGCGTATTTTGCTAGCGCTCCATAAGTATAGCGAGGTTTTAATGACCTCCATTCACTTTTCCGTTTAGTCATTTCATTTTTGGGTATCATTATTTCTATCTTTCCCTTATTAATATCAATGACTATTTCGTCACCATTTTTAACCATTGCAATTGGGCCTCCTACCATGGCTTCTGGTGCAACGTGACCTACCATAAATCCCCGTGTTGCACCCGAAAATCTTCCATCTGTTACCATAGCGACTTTGTCTCCTAAGCCTTGACCAACTAATGCAGCTGTAACTGCTAACATTTCCCTCATACCGGGGCCGCCCTTTGGTCCTTCATATCTTATGATAACAACATCACCTTCCTTTATTTTTCTCTTTGATATTGCATCAAATGCTTGCTCCTCATCTTCAAATACTCTGGCACTTCCAATAAATTTGGTAGTGTTGATACCAGCAATTTTTATAACTGCCCCTTGTGGAGCAAGTGAACCTTTTAAGATTTTCAGCGTACCTTCTTTATGAATAGGATTGTCCATTTGTTTGATGATCTTCGTGTCAACACTATCAGTGAATCTTTTTGATTCAATGTTCTCTCTCATTGTCTTACCTGTAACAGTCATCACTTCTCCATCAATCAACCCTCTTTTTAGTAAATAACTCAGTATAACCGGAACACCCCCTGCCCTATCGAGATCTGACATAACATAAGCTCCGCCAGGTCTCATATCGGCTATATGTGGAGTTTGCTTACGTACTCTCTCAAAATCATTCATTTTTAATTTAATTCCTAACTCTTTAGCTATAGCCAAGAGATGTAATACTACGTTTGTTGAACCCCCTATTGCGTTTGCGATTGCTATTGCGTTTTCAAATGCTTCAAAACTCATTATATCTTTTGGCCTAATACTATTTTCAATTAAGTTGTAAATGGCTTTTCCTGTATTATAGCAAATTGCTTCTCGTCTATCGCTTTCAGCAGGGGGTGAAGCGCTTCCTGGCAAAGACATTCCTATTGCCTCACTTATACAAGCCATAGTATTGGCAGTGTACATTCCTGCACATGAGCCTGAAGCAGGACATGCAACATTTTCTAAACTTATAAGCTGTTCCAATGTCATTTTACCAGAGTCGTATCTGCCAACGGCTTCGTAAACGTCTTGAATTGTTACCTGTTTACCATTCCAACTGCCAGGCATAATTGTACCGCCATAAACAAATATCGAAGGTAAATTAAGACGTGCCATGCCCATTAGAGTTCCTGGAAGACTTTTGTCACACCCAGAAACTCCTACAATACCGTCATATTGATGAGCACGCATCATAATCTCAATAGAATCTGCTATGACTTCTCTACTGACTAATGAAGCTTTCATTCCCTCATGTCCCATTGCTATTCCGTCAGAAACGGCTATTGTGGTGAATTCTCTTGGAGTACATTTCGAATCTTTTACTCCTTTTTTGACATATTGAGCAAGCCTACCAAGATGGACATTGCAGGGTGTTGCTTCATTGCATGTTGACGATACGCCTATTAATGGCCTATTTAAATCCTCAATTGTCAGACCCATTGCTTTATACATTGCTCGATGGGGTGCTCTAGCGGGACCTTCTATTGATTTTCTGCTTGGTAGTATCATCAAGGTAGTTCTTCCCAATTGTATATTTTAAGATTCTTTAAGACTTGGGTATTGGATTAAGTATATGAATAAATTAATCAAGTATTGCTGTAATTTTTATAGCATCTATTCCATCTACCTTAAAAATAGTTTCGCACATGCCACATTCAGCATTACCACTAGAAAGATCGTTGATTGAGATTTCGTCCAACGAAATGAGAAATTTATATCAAAGTTCTCTAACTCTATTGTTTCGCCCATAGTCTATCAATAAATGGATTTACTATATTTAAAATTCGCTACTCTGGCGATAAAAGTAGAGGATAATTGCAATAACAAATAACGAATATCAATTGTTGTCAATTGAATTACTATTAAATTTTAACATATGATAAACAATACTCATAAATAAATATATAATGCCTTAGAATGGAAATTAAATTACCTAATGGCTAACTCTTCTTGTGTTTTCTGTTCGATAATAGCAGGCAATCTGCCAAAAGCCATACTATATGAAGATACAAATATTCTAGCAGTGATGGACAAATATCCTATAAATGTAGGTCATACTCTAGTAATTCCAAAGATCCAT
>JAJNBK010000133.1 GCA_021155845.1 Nitrososphaeraceae archaeon | reverse complement strand
ATGCCGAAGCAGCATTTTCAACTGTCTTTTGGGTTCTCACTTCCATCTGAACTACACTATCACGAAATGGTGTCACAAAGTGTATTCCTTCATCTAATGATGCATCTGTAGCCACATTACCAAATTGAACCAAAACACCTCTATAACCTGCATCAACTATCTTTACACTGGCACTAACTACAAACAATAGTATTATAATGCCTATTATAGCAGGAATTATTATTCTAACAAACGGTCGACCACCTACGTTTTCAAGGGGCTCTCCTTCAATAGTAGCTCTTCTTCTTCGCTCATAGGGTGATCTAGAGGACCGAAATGGATTTCTCACAATTTAATAGTATATCGAACAGAATTTAAGTTTTTATTCTTTAAGTATAATTATTGATAATGACTTTGACAGCATCATACTATATAATGAGTTATTACTTTGAGAAAGTATTGTAGACTGAGTTTCAATGAACATATATAATCACGATGTGTCATATGGATTCAGAAGATGATAATATCATTTGTACATTACTCCTTAATTGTCACAAAAGAAAATGTACAATGCCTCAAATAATTTCGGATCTTTTGTATCTGTTCTGATATTTCTTTTATCTAATCGATGCTTCAAGCCAAATAATTAGTAGTATAGATAAGATCGAGATTCTTCGATACTATATAATTCCAAACAAGTTATAGAAAACCAAACTTAGTGATACTGCGATACATTCTATCGTATTGTGAGAAGATTTTTTTCCACGGAGACAGCACATAAAACAAACATAAAACAGTGTACAAAAAGTTTCAATTAAAATGCTTGACTAATTGACATGGCCTATCATGTCTTAAAAAGTGGACAGATTTTTTAAAATCAATTGATATCATTTGGCATATTTCCACGCTTCTGTTGATGAATCTTATGTCTTGTTTTTAATGCAATATTTTGCTAATGCTTGCATCGCGGCCATTCTAAAAAATCAGAAATCGCAACAGGTAAAAACAACTTTAGAATACCATGCTCATGCACTTCACTTTCAGTATTTTATAACCAATTTTATATTGGCGCATCAAGTTACAAAATTGTTGTTATCAACATTTTAAAATAAGAAATAAGACCAGAGATGTCCGCGCCAAAACAATTCTTATAGCAGCAAATATAAAGCATTTATTCAAGATCTGATACACTTTAGGTGATTTTATCAGTATAAATATCATATCTTTAGATTTTACAGATTGTAAGTTAGAAATAATTCATCAAAATAGATTAAGACATTAATTTTTGATCAACCTGTATATCCCAAAACCAATGTGAATGGTCAATGCCATTATTTCGAATAGAAACAATACATAATATCAATACCTTTTATCTAATGTTTTTTTGCCGTCGCTATATATTGCGAAATACTTTTTGTAAATAAATCCGAAAATTTTTAAACAACAGATAATGAACTCTCGCTATGCGAATAACATTATCTGCGATTAAAGCAGACATAGGAGGAATCGGTGGACATACTCGTCCAAGCGACGAGCTTGTTGAAACTGTAAAGAACTTTATTTCGAGGAAATCATCCATGCTAATCGACTACTATGTCGGTTACACAGGAGATGATATTCACATTATCATGACTGCTTAAGGACGCATTTTCAGGAAATGTAAAAGGGATGGGACCTGGTGTAGCCGAAATAGAAATGGAGGAAAGACCAAGCGAAGTATTTTGTATATTTGCAGCTGACAAGACGGAACCAGGTGCTTTTAACTTTCCAATATGGAAAATATTTGTTGATGCAAGAAGCAACACTGGCCTCCTTATTAATGAGAAGCTGGCAGCGGGCGTAACCATCAGAATCTTGGACGTAATGAATGGTAAGATCGCTGATCTCAGAATGTGGGAAGACAAACCAGAACTAGAAGCTTCACTGATGTACCCTGGAAGATATGTTGTGGATTCTGTAATGTCCTCAGATGGCGAGCAGATTTTATCAGCTTCTACAGATAGATTACATAACATTGCAGGCACTACAGATAGATTACATAACATTGCAGGCACATATGTAGGAAAAGATGATCCGATAGCCATTGTCCGAACGCAAAAGAATTTTCCGGCTACCGAGGAAGCAGGCAGTGCATTTAACGATCCCCATTATGTAGCAGGAAACACCAGGGGAAGTCACCATATGCCACTTATGCCTGTTAGATTGAATTCTGCTGCAAGTCTAAACTATTCTATCCCTATTGTGTCATGTTTAGTGTTTAGTATGCATAACGGCAAATTTACAGGTCCACATGATGGCTTTGGCACGGCGGATTGGGACTTGCAAAGGATGTGGGCATCTGAAAGAGCAATGCTTATGCGTAACCAAGGATTCATTCACCCAGCTACATTGGTCCCAGAAGAGTTAGAATACAATAAAGGATATGAAGCAAGAATGTCTAAGTTGAACGAAAAATTCAGAGACATAGATAATGTCAAATTTCAGGAAACTGCAAGACCAAAAGAGCAGACGAAAGATGAAAAGACCTTTCATTATTAATTTTAAAAACTATCTTGAAGCTTCTGCAGATCATACTATTAGACTTGCAAAAATAGCTGAGAAGGTAGCAGATAACCTTGGGACAGAAATTGTAATTGCTCCACCTCAACCCTCGCTGTCAGCTGTAATACAAAATGTTAAGATTCCTGTTATATGTCAGCATGTAGACGACTCCAAAATTGGTTCAACTACTGGATTCTTTATTCCTGAAGTAGCAAAATCTTATGGAGCAGTTGGCTCTCTCATAAATCATAGCGAACATAGACTAGATAACAAGGCTATAAGGAATTTAGTCGAACGCTTACACCGTTTAGAGATGATATCTATAGTATGTGCACAAAATGCGCAGGAAGCTGCAGAATTAGTAGATCTAGCACCTGATTTTATTGCTGTTGAACCACCAGAACTAATAGGTTCAGGAAAGTCAGTTTCGAAAGTAAATCCATTAATTATTATTGATTCTTTACAAGCAGTAGCAAAGAATTCCACCTCCACTAAGATGATTTGTGGTGCTGGAATAACAGACAAAAGTGATGTGACGAGTGCTCTTCAATTAGGCGCTGACGGCATATTGGTCGCAAGCAGTATCGTAAAGGCAACATCTTGGTCAGAAAAAATATCAGATCTCGCCTCAGGATTCAAACAACTTCAGGTTAAATAAGACCAAACTATTTCTTCATAAACTGAGATGGATCATTAAAGTAATTAAATAAATTTGAATAAATTTGCTGTCCAATAATATAGAATTTCAGTATTGTATGATAAAGCGCCCCGCAATATGACTGAGTCGAAAAGCATTAGCAACGTTGACGCATTTTATCCAACACAGTATATGATATCAACGTCGGCATGAGAAATTTAGAGAGTTAAGGAAAAGCCGTAGGAGTATAGAATTACTATATATTCAAGGATGCACTTGTATTTAATAATTTTTTACATATAATGTTACCACAACTATCCTAAATGACTACGTAATAAAATGAATGAATACATACAGACTATATACTAAAGCAGTTGAGATAATAAAAAATGTGATTGTGGATGTAGCCATAATGAATATAATTACAGGCAAATTCAGTTCAAACGATCTGTCACAACTTTTTAATCTTATGGATGGTGTTTGTTAACTTTCAGTTACACAAGTGCAATAATAGCAGTAATAAAGATAAGAAAATATATTATATCATATATGAAACATATTGATATCCATAAAGTTATTCAATGACCTGTATTACATATTTACCTGGCGGCACATTTAAATTAGTATTCATATAAACAAAATTTACATCGACCAAACCGATGGGGAACAAAATCCTGGTTAAAGTGTAATTTACATTACACTTTAATCAGGTGCTTTTTAAAATTATATCTTTGGACTTTCTTTATCAAGAATTTCCTTTTCCATGCTTTTCCTATCAACTCTTTGCTTGTCAAGAATTTTCTTATCGATGCTTGTTTCCCAAACAATACTCGTATAGAGCATTTCAGGGACAATTTTTTTAAAAGATATTCCAGAACCGTCATAGAATTTCGTAAACCATTCATAAAGATGTAATCTCAGTGCCTGGATGTATACAAGTAATCCTTCCATCATCATGACTCCAATATTACCTAAAATTAATAGACCTATAGCAATTCCAGGACTACCCTGCGACATAAAATGTTCAACGCCTCCATTCGCAGTACCCATTAAAGCCACGTGCACAAGAAGCATGATACCAATTCTTGTGTAACTTATAGTATTTGCGAAAAGTTCAACTAACCTAATTAACATTACTTCTATAACCGTCATGAATAACTCTTCACCAATACTTCCATGGACATGTATCTTTCCAAGTTTAGCACCAAGTGGGATTGCGATAATTTGTATAACCATACTTCCTAACAATATAGGAAAAGCTATCTTAGCTGTAAGTTCGACAGTTACCCAATCTCCAGCAATATTAGAAAAGAAAGGAGCAGGATTTTGGCTACTAAACATTTCTAGAACCTGATAGTTTGCCCCCACAGCAGCCAGCATAATAGAGATTATAGCCATATACATGATAAGAACCGGGACGCGTTGTGTTACAACTTCAAAGCCTTTCCCTTGCTTTATACCTTTGTATATACTTAGACTGAATGCGCTAATCAGATGCAGGATTCCAATGTTAACAGATATAGTAAGAATAGTCAAAACATTCTCCTGGGTAAATTCTGACGCATTTAATATCCCAATAAAGCCAGTTGATTTTAATGCCTCTGCCCCTGGTAATTCGAGTATGTGGAATCCGAATGCTTCTCCAACGATAAGACCTACAATCATTGCAGATATGCCTGACGCCATTAGGAGAGTTCCCCATTGTCTGAGATTTCCAACCGCACGAATCCTAAAAATGGCACCTACTGCTGCTATTATTGCTCCTTGTCCTAGGTCACCAAACATTAGTCCGTATAAAATCGGAAAGATAAAGGCAATTATAGGTGTTGGATCTAATTCACTGGTTTTTGGAAGACCTTGTGTAAGCGTAATTGGCTCGAACGACCTAAAATAACGGCCGTTTATAAACAAGCTGGGTTTTGGTTGAAGATCATCCTTTTTTTTCCCATCATATCCTTCATTGTGCAATGATTCTGACTCTTGTATATCCTCGACAATTGTAATCCATTTATTTGTGACTCTCCTAAATTTTTCAGCCATTATATCAGGAATATATCCCTGTATTATTGCAAACTTTCTAAGGCCTCCTGGCTTGCGAAGAGTTTCAAGAACATCTCTCGAAACTTTTGCACCTTCATGTATAGAAAGTATTTTTGGAGTAATATCGGTAGTAATCTTAGTAACTTGGCTATCGATTTCCTTCTTCTTTTTAGTTAGTTCAGTAATCTTAGTGAGCACATGTTCATATGCAGATTTAGGATTTTGCGGAAGGTTCGCAGGGATAACAAATGGATAGGCATCGAAACTTCTGATTACTTTGTTGATTCTGTCTGCTTCATCCTTAGCACCTACAGCGAACAAAGAAGATTGAAAATCATTTAGTGGGATGGTGACAAGCGGAATTCCAGGAAGAGAGCGTTGAATTTCCGGAAAATCCTTTATATTGATTATATACATAGCGGAAAAAAAACGTATACCTTCGCCTATTCTATTTAAATTGACTTGTAATCCAGATACCACATTCAGAGCATCTTTTAATGTGTTGTATTCTTCGATTTGCCTTTTTAGCGATGCCTGTTCGTTAAGAATAGCCCGGCATTCTTCAATCAGAATTTTTGATTCTGCTTCAAGCTTAGCAA
>JAJNBK010000132.1 GCA_021155845.1 Nitrososphaeraceae archaeon | reverse complement strand
CTCTTCTTGAGATAATTGATATCTGTCTACCCAATCCTTGTAATCCCTACTAATATCATTTATAAATTCCGTACATGTGTTCTGATAATCTTCTATGCTACTAGCTCTATCAGAATCCGTGTCTGAAGCAAACATAAAATGCATTTCTAGCAACCCGAATAAAAAGATGAATTTAGGCTAGTAAATATATAATTCAATAATAAAATAATAATTAGAACAAGAAAATGGTTCTGCTTTCCACGTTAATTGATGAATTAAGAGAAAACATTGAACGTAATAAAAATCTTTTACAAGTGATTTTAAATAAAAATCCCAATAGGGCATATCAAAAAATCAGTGAGATCTCTCTTTTTACAGGATCAAGATATAATCTAAATTTGCAATTACATTTTCCTGATACAAAAAAAATTTCTCATATAGAATCTTATGGAGAGGAAAATATAGGAATAGTAATAGATAAATTTCGTAAAAAATTTCCTATCCCTCGCCAAAGTATCAAGTTAAAAGCGATAGAAATAATGGGTAACAATATCCAAGCTCAGGATGCCTATATGTATGAAGGTAAGGAAGGAGTCAAGATAATATTTGAAAAAGGCAGGATAGAAGTACTCCCTGGCTCTTGTCACTTCTGGTGTAAGATAGATGAACGTGTAAAATCTTATGGCGACTGGTTAATGAAGAATGTTTATCTTCATTAGACTAGACTTTCTTTTCTTTTCTTTTATGATTGCAGCATAATACAAGCATAATACAAGTTGCAGGATTTAATGTTATAATTTCATGCCAATCAGTCTATATGTATACCAAAGATCGCCTTCAGAGTTGTAAACTTCTGCCTTCACGGGCAAAGGCACTTCGTGAGTTAACCAAATTTTACTTGTTTTAGAACCTATTTTATATCCAATAATAAAGGAATCGAAATTTCCAACGCTTGTCTTAATGTTTTCTTTTTGTATGACTTTGACAGGTACCGACGACGCGCCTACGAAAATGGTATCCCAAGGGGCACCTATGACCAAATATTTTGGTTCTCTTGCGATATCCCTTATAGACAAAATCGAGTTCTCTATAAGTCTAAAATACTGCTTAAATTTTTCTTCTACGCTATTTTTTGGAATCAACTGCTGTTTTGAAAGCAAAATCGTCATATCCTCGGCTATTGTGTCATTGATTACATGGAAATTTGTTTTCCAATAATCACTTTTACCTTCAGAAAAATTGATAGATACCTCCGCACCAATAAGTGAACTAACTGAGCTAAATATTGTCAAAGAGTAATTTAGCTCCGTTCCATCATTAATCTTCTGACCAATTCTCCATAGATCAGCATCTGTTGGCGGATCAGTAATAGAAGCGCTCGGTCCTGAAAATCCACCGCCAATCGCAATGATAATAACACTCACTGCTATGCCAATTATAGAGAAAATTCCTGCTATTAAAAAAACTGTTTGTCTAGGAGACACTCATTTTGACTGATAATTATGGATTATTTAAGCGTAAAGAAAAAATAAAAGAATGATTAGATATTTCTGCTTTCCGCTATATAAGAAGGAGGGCCTCGTTAGACGTGCTATTATAATGACTACCAATGTGCCTATTATTATTATTATTGTTTGCCAATAATCTCATCGTACTCATTGGAAATTATGGCACCACGCCAATATTAAATTCTGAGTTCTCTACAAATTCGCCTGCATTGACACCTTGAGTACCTTTTACAACAACTTGAACTTTAGCCGGACCAGTTTCGTTAAATTTGACTGGATGAACAGCCGTGCCATCCTCGGCAAACTGATTCTTAAGATCTAAAACGGCGGTGCTGTTTGAATTTAATACCTTGAAATCGTAACTAACTCTGTCAAGTGGAAATTGTGTATCGTCCATAACTTCAACGAGAAATCTGGTTTCGTTTCCAGCTTGTATTGTTTCTGGTTCCCAACCCAAACGAACAAAGTACGTTCCGCGAGGCGTACGTTCAAGCAAGGGTGGCTTGACGGCAAGAGCTTCTCCTTGAGGCTTTGGAGGTTCACCTTGACCTGTTGCTAATAGCTCGAATTCAAATTGGACGCGAGGACTTCCTGTAGTTACATCAACAAAGGTTTTTGCTTTTACAGGATAAGGAAATTCATTGAGAATCCATTGATCGCTATCAACAGATTTATGATATCTGATTATCGTGGTATCAATTGGTTGAGGAAAGGCTGGTATAGTTATCTTGGCGGTACCAGATGGTTTAATCTCTGAACCTCCTATCGATCCAATCTTGCCCCATGACGCTGAACTCAATGACTGACCTGGCTGAGGAACATATGCTGACAGCCATTTTAAGGAATTAGAATATGCACTTCTATATTGACGCATTTCGGTCGGGATATCAGAGGTTCCCAAAGCTGTTAAATCTAGAGCACTTAATATAAAGGTGCCAGAAATAACTCTTCCTTCATCGACTACGAATACAGGAGCAATCCAATTTCCTTTATCATCCTTTTCTTTGAAATAGATTGTCATTTCAAAAGGTCGACCATTGTTAGTATCGAGCTCACGTATATTGTATTTTACATACGTGTTTTGTTTTGCTCCCTCCCCAACATACCAATTGTTATCAGCCGCATATGCATTTTTTATAGGATAATCAATTGCTATGCCTATAACAGAAGAAATAAGCATAGCTCCTAGAATGAAGCGACCAAAATCATTACTAATTTTAGGCTCAATGCCATTTGCCATAAATATAATAGAATAAATGGAATTGATAAATGTTTATAAATTTGCAAGAGCTGGACAGACCAATTTATCTGGTCATATTTAGAATATTTAAATTGTATTACTACAAAATAGCAGGAACAAAAAAAATATATATATATATGTATAGATGTATATATGTATATGACGTCATAAAGCAATTACAAAACAAATAAGTAGCAGATTCAAGTTATAAATTAGATATGTGTAACTGTCCTAAAGTCCACTTTTATGAGGTTGATTTTAAATTGGCAGGTATGCGAGTTATGCCGACTCACAAGAACTGTGGAGATTCTCTAAACGAAGACCAATCTTCAAAATTCGAAAAAGAATTAATAAAATACTGGGGCTTTGAGGAAAAAGGTTGATCGTCAAACACACGACACATTGATTTCAAAACATTATTTATAAATAAAATTGATACATAGTTTAAATCCAAGGCATTTATATGGTTTGCAGACGCGTCAACTTTATTAATGTCTGTAGTAGATCCCGTTCAGGTGATATAGGATGGCCAAAATGCTAACTGTAAACATAGATACTTCTGGAGTAGATCAAAATGAAGGAAAAGAATGGGTTAACGAAATGGCAAACGTTTATGCGGACATGGAAATTGAAGATGTTAATGTTTCAGGAAATAAAATATCATTCAAAGCGGGATTTTCAGGAATGGATGATACAGAGCCAGACGATATTAAGATGAAAATTGAAGAATATCTGACTATGAACGAAGCATTCCAAGCTAAGGACGTTTCTGTTCGATAAAACAGAAAACAAATAACTTTTTTTTAGTTCAATACCGAAAGAATGTTGCCAATGAATCACGATTAGTTATTACACAGATTTAAATACTACATAATCTACGTATCTTTGGTTAGAAGTTATGACTTGTAAAGGTATATTGTCAGATTTGTGAGATCTTCATTAAATGGGATGGATTATGGTGTCCATGCTGCGGATATAGATTGAGAACAAAGCCGCGCAATCTAAAATATAAAGCAAAATTACGAGCAAGAAATAAAAAATTAGAGCCTATTACACCTGCTGTGATAGTGCGATAATTTTTTCAATATAATTTTACTTATACTCACAAGGTTAATGTGCAACTTCTCTAATTGTTGCATATCTTTTGTTAAATCCATAGATATCTGTATCAACTTCATATATTTACTCAGAAATTTATAATCTCTATAGGCTAAACATCTATGCCCCATTTTACCGAGGTAATAATAACAATCTGATACCATTCCTTTTTCAAGCAAGCAAGTGGTTCACTTTTATCTTTATCAATTCTTTATCATATTCCATGGAATTTAATTCACATATTGCTTCGATAGACCTAGATATGGTAGATCTTGTCGCTCGTTCTATTCCCACACATTCCAAAGCTATCTTTACACCTTCAGCAATGTCTTGGCGCTCTATAGTTATCTTTCTTATCTGATTTAATTCATGTGTAGGCATTGGTTTAATTTCAGACAATGCTAATATGCCTTCCAGAAAATCATATGCAGCTATTTTTAGCCACATAGCTGCTAATAGAGAATTCTTCTGAATATTTTTAGTAATTTTTTCATGATAAAATAATGAATTTATTATCGATTTTTTTCCAAGGCCTCTTAGCACTCTAAGATAATGTTGTTGAAAAGCAGAGACATTATTGGCTGATGATAGTGATGATGACGATAGACTCAAACTATTATCATCTTGTATTATAATCATCTTATACAATTTCATCACATTTATCCTTGATATTTCCCTTAGAGTAATCACTTCTAGTCCATGGTTGCCTAGTCGGATAAATCTATTACCACCAGCCGATTGTTTATTAAAAATAGCAATATCATATTCGCAACAATCAAGCGACATTTCAGGATTAGTTGCTCGGCATCCGATTATTCCCGCTGGATATTGAAAATTGTTGCTTATATAATCAATAAGATAATTAGGTATATGATGATGCAATACTATAAAAATTAATAGGAACCGTTATTGACAAATATTGTAAGTAAGAGTTTACAAATAACTTGAAAAATTTCAAAACCTCCTGTCTTCGGATATATATATGTGCCGCACAGAGTACATATTATGACATAAGTTTTATATGAAGATCAAAAATCATTGTGCCTAAGCTCCGGTGGTGTAGTCCGGTTAAGCATTTCGCCCTCTCAAGGCGACGATCCCGGGTTCAAATCCCGGCCGGAGCATTTAATTTCTTCCTGTAGGATTCGGTAGTCCGGTAATTCTCTTCATCTTTTCTGGCCTATCAACCAGAATAATAGGGGGACTATCATAATCGTCATTATCCTACATTGATACTGAAAAGTAAAATGATTGATAAAAATCTTGTCGAATCAAGGATCATATGAATAGTTATATCTTAAACGTAAATTAATAAATAAACAATTATGTGTGGTGATGGCGTCTTTGGTCATAAAAAAATTATCATAGAATAATAAATAAGATATTAATTCTAATAGCTTTTTTAATAACAAATATTACTATCAGTAATAGATTATAGTCATAAATTTTCTTTCCATCAACTCCTCAAAGATGTATCTATATTTTTAAAGATAAATCGTACATGTCGATGCGAAACATTATTGTTATCAATGCAATGCTATGTAGTATATAATTCCCGCCACTAAACTCACTTGGTAGGGAAGTAAATACATTTGTGATTCTGTACACTAGATTACTTTTGTCCAATGACAATGACAATTCGACAATGTGTGCCGGCTGTGGTATCTTAAAAAGAGAGCAACTCATAATTACCTTTTATTCAAGAGATGGTTTTACAAAACGATTATCATTATATAATATGGACGCTATGATAACCTGACTTGCATTTTGGGCACATTGAATGAACATCAATACATTCAATACAATAGTCACTTGCTGATAGAAATTCAGATATTTCACCTGTATAAAAACAGCATTCACAAACTCTTTTCATTTGTAAATTCTAGCTACTGGGCTTACATCAGACCACTTATTAATCTTTTTAAAGTTTAGTAGTGGGTTTGTGTATGAAGATCTTCTAGCACGAAAATGACTAATTAGTCGTCAGTTTTTGTTCGTGTTGAAATTATCTCAAGAATGGTGTTCTTCAACTTGTCAATATTCGTGTCTTGGGAATAAACCGATAGACATAATATGCCATTATCCAATGGAAAGGTCATCATTGCGATCTTTTGGTGTTCAGTCAAAGTGTATTTGACTTTGCCTAATCTGTCACTATAATTTTTGAGTAATGTCATATTTGATAAGGAGTTTGTGTACATTTCTTGCTCATCGGATCCCTCTAGCAAAGGTTCAACACCGTCCTGAAAACCTCCCTCTATGACCTCGCCTTTATCGTTGACAATACCGACGAATCTTATATTGCGATCAAGTTTTATTATTATATCGCACAAATTGCCTAGCACGATAAATAATATTATTATTGTAGTGATATAAATGGTTGATTTACCACTTCAATATCTTGCTGTTAGACCCAATAACCGATGGCAGGTTCAATCTGATTGTTTTGACTTCAAACTAAATCATCCTATCCTTTTCTAAAAGAGCATATGATATGATTACACTTATAATTAAAAATTTTTAATTTCTGAAAAATGCATTGTTGAAACTTTATAATATATTATTTCTCCTCGTCTCTCCACAACTGCGATAATTGCATCCTTTCCCATTTTTCCTATATCTTTAATTATTTGTGAAAAATCATCAACTCCTAAATTTATGCCCTCGTTGATCCCAAATACTACATATTTTGCAGGCTTGGTATCAAAATCCCCTCTTTCATACACTCTAAAATCAACACCAAATCCAAAGCCCTCTTTTGCTACGTAGCCTCTACTTCTAAGATCACGATAAATGAGAAATTTTGTCAAGATATATTTGTCTTGTTTGAGTATAACTTCCACAAGAGAA
>JAJNBK010000131.1 GCA_021155845.1 Nitrososphaeraceae archaeon | reverse complement strand
TTAAAACCTATCACAACTATACCTAATTCTATCAACGTCAAGGTAATTAGTGAATTTATCATTATATGAAGAGCATTGGACCTTCGGAAAACTATCAAAATCAGAACCCCAAAGGAATCATTAGTTTGATATTTCTAGGCCCAGAGATCATCTTCTAGGACATTCAGATATCATTCTTAAAATAATAATAGCCTATCTATCAGTAATGCTACAACGCTAAAAAATGTAAATAGAACTATAAAAACCATTATCTTCAATGAATGAAATCAAGTTAGTCATTTTTGGACTGATAGCACTGGTAATTGCTGCGATATCATTCTGGGTTTTAGACGAACCAAAGAGCCGACCGTCGTATTCATGAAATGATTCATGAACAACATATATTGATTAATAAAATGCATAAAAAGATTGATGAACAAAATGAGTTAATCAAAAAAAATATACAAAAAATATCATCAAGTCATAAAGATCACGTGAGCAATAAAGACTCATAGTAAGATTGTTGAGTGTGTCTTCAGAAGCAGAAGGAGAGGGTAGAAAGAAAGGAAATAAGCGCTGGAACTATAAAGAATTACTTCCAGGCCATTAAATTGTTCTGTGATATAGCTGATATTCCTATTTCATGGAAGAAGATATAGATATCTTACAATAAAAGAAGAGAAAACAAAAGTTCAAGCTAAAACAACATACACAAACTTACACCTTTTCCAAAGGATAGATGAAATCATTATCTACTGTCTTATTTGATTGCAATACCGCATTTGTTGCAGAAAGACGATTCAATTGGACAAATATTACCACATTGTAGGCATGAGCATAAAGTTTTAGAGTCTTTCTGCAGATTATCATGAAGACTTCTTATCATAGTTGTTAATGTATCGATGTCGTCCTGTTCTAGTTTTTCAAGGTTATCTATCTTCTCTTTTATTAGAGTTCTGCTTTCTTCTGCTATTCTGAGTCTAGGGTTTAGTCTTGATGTAATTAGCGTAGCCCCAAAACTGGATATAAATCCAAGTAAAACAGCAAGTCCTATAAAGATGAGTATACCTGCTATTATTTTTCCTTCAATGGTAACTGGGTAAACATCACCAAATCCTGAAATTGTTACTGTAGTCATCGCAAACCAAAGGGCATCACCATAACTTTCTATCGTAGCCCCATCATTTCCTTTCTCTACCTCATATATTCCAAAAGCACCAAATATTACTGCGGCAGCTGAGATTGCAAGCAAATAGATAAAGCCACTTGCCTTTAAATATTTTACAGTTCTAAAGAGATTAGCGAGTCTTAGGAGACGCAATAGTCTAAAGAGACGGATAAATCTAAGGCTGCGGAAAGCCGCTCCAACAACAGGTTGGGTCTCAATAGCAGTAAATAACAGTAATGGCAGCATAGCAGGTATCTCATACCAGTTTTTCACAATGAATTTTACTCCTTGCTTTGACTTTTTCATGCGACCAAAGAAATCTGCTGCTAGAATAACTACTACAATAAGATCGAAAATGTAAATAGCAACAACCTGATTCTGGGACAAAGGAAGTATATACAGAAGTAATGCTATGATTACGGAAGCAAGAGTTAGTGCAGCTATTATATATTCAAATATTTTTCTATTCATATATCCTGAGTAATTTCGTCTTACAAAAAACTTTTCTGTTATGAACCTGCCTTGTTTTATAAAGTAGTATAGAGTATTTACAATTTATTTTTATGATCATAAGATTAATCCATTGCAAAGAGGATTGTTGACACCATGATAATGCCAGCAGGATGGAAAAAACCAAGTGACCAAGTCGCAGGAGTATCAGAACAAACACTTTGGCGAAATGAAATAACAAAGGGCATTTTTAACAACAAAGTAAGTGAGGTACACACAATAACTAATTACCGAGTGATGCGGAATGATTCTGAAGTTCTGCTTAAAGATATAAATGACATCGTTGTTATGAATCAGCACAGGGCTTCTCAATCACAATATACAGGTACTTCTACAGGTAGATATACTCGCGTTGGTTTTGGAAGCAGCCGATCAACTAGTAAAACGATAGGAGATCTTGTTTTCATATATCAAGGAAGACCATATATCACCTTTAGTCAAATTAATGACCCTCATAGTGTAGCCAGACTTGCTAAGGCCGCAAGGAGACAAATTCTTGCAGCAATAAGAGCAGCAGAGAAGATTGAGGCTAGGTCAAAAAAGGAACAAGAAAAAAGACCCAATAGAGAAAGAAATGCAATTATTTGTCTACGGTGCAATAATACGAATCCTCAAGAGTCTAAATACTGCAAGAACTGTGGTTTTAGACTTTCTGAAACTATTAATCTAGCACATTCAAATATGGCACCAGCAACCTCGTATCCTATTACAGAAACTAAGTACTTAATGTGTGAATTATCCTCCTACGGTATAAGAATACAATATCCTTCTAATTGGTTAAAAGTAGAACGTGGCCTAAAATCCCCTTTAATTATAGCATTCAAATCACCAAAGGGAAGCGCTTCTGACTCTTATTTAGAAGCAGTCCTTATATCACTTACGCCTATTCCTTCAAATACTGCATTAGAGCACATGTGCAGCTTAATATTAAGCACTCCAAAAATAAATATAGTGATTTTCTCCTTATAGAATCAACACCAACTATCATTGCAGATATGCCAGCATATAGATTAGTGTATAGTGAAAGCGGACGTAAAACGCTGTGTATTGTTATAATAAAAGAAAATACTGCATATCATATTTTGTATCGAGCAGAACCAACAAAATACTCGATTTATCTTTCTGCTGTACAAAAGATGATTGATTCGTTTGAATTCATCTTTTGGTAGCTTCTTAATGCTAAAAACAACTAGATTACTACCTATTTGTTATCAGAAATGTAATAATAAAGATTATTGAACTTGAGGAATAAGATAGAAATAAGTCAGAGCGCTGTAGAATAGTGATTATCTGCTATTACATACAACAAAATGAATAATTTGAGTACGCAGGTATGTAACAAAAGAACTAAAACGATATTATTAGATACATAGAAGAAAATAACGGTAATATTAATGCAAACCTCAAATTAACATATTCTGATTTTGAAGTCGAGTCACCTGCTGGAGATGTTCCAAGAATCAAAATTAATTTAAGATAGAAGTTGGTAAACTTTCATCAAAAGATGATATCCTTGTCCACATTGAACAAATCAATTATGATGTAGACATCTTAAGTATGGAATCTGACTATTCTAATCAAAAGAAGGAGACATATGTTGGAAAATATTGTTCTTCTGAACCTTTATTTATTAAAGAAGGAGAATCCAAAGAATCATAATTTTTATTTTTAATTTCAATTTATTAGATTAACTCTTAGTTTATAGATGAGAAAAAGTAATGAGCAATCATAAAGAGTTATTATCTGTAGATAATAGGGAAATTGAGAAAAGAAAGGAACATAAAAAGCACTACATAAACTATCGTTATGTCTTTTCTTACCGCTGTTTCTTGTTTCCTCTACAGAGTAGTGTCACTTGCTTAAATTTTTCTGTCAAATAGTATAAATATCCTGCTATTGGGTGCATATATATTGTGTCAAAAATTATAGGGAGCTTTGGACCTTTAGTTTCTTCGATTATTATTTTTATGGGTGCATTCATAACTATCATGATTGGATTTTCTTTACCAATTACAACCTTTGGACAATTAGAAATTCAACAAAGAGAGAGCACTAGTAATAAAGTAGTTATTCTAACTTTTGGCAATGCACCAAAAAGCCAATATACCGAAGCCAAACCAATTTTAGACAAATATGGATTTAAGGCCAGTTTCTTTGTAGTATGTAACTGGATAAATTCAGACAAAGATAATTCACATATGACATGGCAGGATATAGAGACATTATATAATGATGGACATAATATAGGAGCAAAGTCTTTGAACCATAAAGACCTTACTACACTATCTGCTAGCGAATTGGAACTGTGATTGATACTATTGCAAAATATTATGATTTTGCTATTACTGGTTTTTCTAAACTGATGTACTTGAATTGCGATGGATGGAATCAGCAGGAGGAAGAGGAAAATGGATACAAATCAAATACACAGACTGATTGTAGAACATATTCCGATGCTGGTACGTTGACCTATGCAAATAGATACTCCATTAAAGAATGGAGTCATAGTAATGCAGATAAAGAATACTTTGGTAATGATCAGTTAATATTTGAAGAGTTTGTGAAAGCTGTCAATAGCCAAGAGAATTTCAATGGAGATGGAATTATAAGGGCTATTCCTATAATAGCATATCATGATCTAGATCATAATATAACACCTGATAGCACTAGTGTGAATTTATTTGATGCAGAAATGAAATATTTGTATGATAATGGTTTTACAGTACTGACTATGGCAGACTTAGGATATGACGAAAGTACTCATCAATTGTATATAAGGTACATTGGACCATCAACTATAAATCACATTGGACCAACAATGCAAACAGAAGCTGTATCAGATGATGACGATGATGCAGAAGAAGATGATATGGGATTAGAGTTAGAAGACAATGATGCCGATATTGGGTTTGATAATGGTGAGCAGGAGGAAGATTCTGAAGGCAATAACAATGAACTCTCAGAATCTAACACTCAAGAAGAAGATGATGACGATGATGATGGCAGTGGAGCATAATAAGTATATATACAATGAGAATAATAGATCCGCCGCCTAAATACATACCTCCACCTATAGAGATAATGCAAGTTATAATCAACCCTATACCCGAAAAAGTGCTAAGAATAGACAGTAAATAGCACAAAAATCTATGGCAAACAAAAGAACATCAGAGCCAGCCTGCAGAGAAATCATATCAGAAGACAAAATTGTACCATGAGCAACTTTTACTATGGATGCAAAAGGATAAGCTATAGTAAACACAATCAGAAGAACTAGACATATATATATTCAAAATAAAAAAGGAGAGACAAAACAAGGACATGTAATTTAGATAACTTTTCAAAACACTATTGTATATGTTTCTGAGCCAAAACCTATTATTTTATAAAAAGCGTATAAAACCAGCAGCAGATGTTTTGTGTACAAATCTATCCATTAAGGCTATTAACATCTTTAACTATTGTTAAAATTATAATAAAATATGGTCAGACTAAGTGAATCAAGGAATAGGATTAATATTCCACCAGAACAGTTTCTAAATAATTTAAAAGTTGGTGAACATGGCTGTGTATATTTTTCATCCAAAGAAGAAATGCAAATGATTCACTTTGCTTTTGTTAAATCAGGGCTAGAGAATAATTGGGGAGTCGTCTATGCTACAGCAACAGAATCAATTGATTAAGTAAGAAATGCTATGCAGAAGTATGGAATTAATACACGATATTATGAAAAAGAAGAAGAACAAGGTAACGGTAGTCTTATTATAATAAGAGGGGAAGACTTGTACAAGAATACAGATAATCCAGATATTGAAAACTGGATAAACACTACTAAATCTGTTTCTGACATGTTTATTTCTAAGGGCAAAAAAGGGTTTAGAATGGCATCTGACTTATCTTCCCATTTTCTTTCACAGGGTCTTGTAGAACAATGGCTCAAATTGGAGTATGTACTTGAGAGAAAACCCTCATTACCAATATCTATCCTTTGTGCTTATGATATACGTTTTCCAGAAGTGTGGGATACAGACATTATGAATTACTATCTAAAGATAAACTCTGAAAGCAAAGAATTCGTTGATGCGCATAGCTTTGCAATATATACATCAAGACATAAGAGTGTAATATTTACAATTTAATTTAATTTTTATGTTATCTATATCAGCACGACTTTCAAAACTTTTTTTATTTTTTTTAATATGGTATCTGAGTATCGGATTCTTAGCATGGTATTTAAAACGACTTTTATAAACATGTAGTTAAAGTAAGGCAGGGCTAGCATAGTAGACACATGATTGATTACTATATAAGTAACTAAAGAAGTATCTCTACTCATAATCAACTCTGTCATGGAGATATATGCTGTTTATAATAAACAGGAATTTCTGATAGTTAGTAGCAGTATTATTGAATGCTTCCTAACTGTTAAAATATTAAAAAATAGAAATATCTACAGGTAAGAATCTTATAAAAATAAAAAGATTCCGTGATAGTTTGTTGAGTTATGCTTTGGCAGGCAAATAGAACAAAAGAAACTGCAGCGATGGATAACAGACTTAATCAATTGGAGTATGTACAGCACATAGAAAAATCTAAACTGAAAATAGCATTTGTGTGCTGCTGCAACTATCCACATATTACAAATTCAAAGTTGCCAAGGTATAAGCCAGCATAGTAAAAACATAATCAAGGCGTATTTCATATGGCCAAAGATAATCAACGATCATAATACACAACTTTATTTGATAAAAGAAGGTAAAAAATTAGATGAGATAGCACAATATAATATTTTTAAGAAAAACATTTTGGTTTAGAATATAAGATTAGGAGTAAACGCATTTGATAATATAATTTTGTTCTTTTTAAAAGTTACTTATTTATGGCGAAGAGTTTTGCTTAGATTAATTTTAGGCAAGAAAAGAAGAAGAAATAGATTATATTGAACGAGGTCATGTATCGACATAATCAATCAATCAAAAGTAATAAAAGAAAGTCTGCTTGAAAGATGCTTTTGTTAGTATATGTAACATTAAAATTCGATTAGCTACATCATTTAGATATAGCTTATGCTTAGAGATCCCATAACTGGTAATAGTAGTGATGTTCTAAAACAATTAAGACAGGCCGAATCTGGTGCTCACTATATTATTGTCTATTACGATTTGATGACTCTAAGACAGATTTATGCAGGCTATATTAAAACTCAACTTGAAGATAACAATGAGCTTGTTCTAATCCTTCCATATTATGAAACTACTGAGAAAGTCAGAAGTGTATTGTCAGGAGAGAATAATAGTAGTAATGGAGGTTGTATCATTGATGTAAGAAAATATGAAAAAGAAGGCTCTCTTATGATCATAGATTCTGCAGATGCATATTTTAGTTCAGATACCGATTTAATGTCATTTGTAGAAAAGTTAGCAAAACAGGCTCAAAGCTCTGGTAAAAACGGAATATCTGTAATAGCTGATTTAGCCTCATTCTACTACTTTAATAGAATTGATAAACTTATAGAATATGAAAATGAAATGTCACTACCAACAAAATATGATGATAAAATGAAATTGAAAGGATTTTGTTTTTATCATCAGGAAGACTTTGATCGAAGACTTTCAAAAGAAGCAAAGCAAAATTTACTTGAACATCATAGAAAAGCAAAAGTTACTTGAACATCATGACAAGGCGCTAAGAGTAGTTAATTGAAACATTAAGTTGAGAAAGATGTGGATGAAATATTATATTATTAGTATGTATAAAGAGTCGCTTTACTATGTGTTTGTCATTTAGCGTTTTGTTCACTCAACATTCTATTGAACAAAACTCTACTATTTTCAAATAAAGAGTTCTACAAAATCTCTCCCCATGATTCAATTTCTTTAGTTAGGGTGTGTCATAACTTGCAAAAAGAATCATATATTATATATGAAATGTCTGTTATTCTAGAACAATGCAATCAAAAGAGAATAGCTTTGATTAGATATTAAAAAATAGCCATTTAAATATTACGAATAATACTAATTATTACTTGACATCATCTGCATTTGTCTTGATTGATTGTGATTTTCCTTTTTCACCAAACATCATTGAAGAATTCAAAAAGATACCAGAGATTGCAGAATTCTATAGAGTTCAAAGTATTTATGATATGATCGCAAAAGTTAATGCGGATTCTGAAGAGCAATTACATGAGATTGTTATAAGGAAAGTAAGAGAAATAGAAGGAATTAAAAATACTTTAACTATGATTATTATAGCGTCCAAAGGTCCAAAAAGAGAAAGAGACAAAGACAGTAAGCAATAGTTATTTTCAATCTTTTTACCATTACATAGCGATAGCAATTTCAAATAATAACACCTTCATCTAACGAAGCATCTCTAAATGAAAGCACTGATATCCTTTACAACTAGATCGTGCACCCATGATAATAATAATATATGGTGTGCGCCTTTGAAATAAGTGAGCCCATGGTAGCAGTAGCAATTTCCGTTTCTCTCTTTTGGGTCTTAAAAGTAAGGAGTGATAATACATTGGCTAATATTTCAAAAACATAAAGAAGCAGAATTGGTCTTGATAACATGGGGAGGTCTTTAGATGCAATAAACAAATTATGTGCTTGTCCGGTATTTTTCTTGAAGTTTCAGAAACTAAATTTACCGTTTACATCACAAGATTGAATAGATGATAATTTTCTATGTCTTTAGTGATCTGTTGTGATATATCGACTGTTTATTTTTGTTCAAATAACTGAAAATAACTTTTGAAAGTTTCCAACTCACTTATACACCTTATGAAATTATATACAAAATATTCACTTTTAAAATTAGTTATACAATTCCAAATTTCTTGCTGTGGGATATTCTTGTATATATTGGTTGCTTGCTTTGGGAGAGTTCCTAAAAAGTGATTCATGCTCAAAGATTATAACAATAAGAATAAACTTACTGTTTAGACCTTCCTTCTATGGCGACCATATTGTCTTTCACAAAAAGTGTGAGATCAAATCCATGCCTGATTACAAAGACATGTCTAGACACTTTACAAAAGAATGTA
>JAJNBK010000130.1 GCA_021155845.1 Nitrososphaeraceae archaeon | reverse complement strand
GGGGTAACCTCATCATAAGATTGAAAAAAGAGGAACATCCTTATTCTGGTATTATTGGTTATGAAGACGATGTAATTCCTTCCGTAAATAGGTCAATTCTATCTGGACATGATATGCTTTTTGTAGGCCAGATAGGACAGGCAAAGACGAAAATTGCAGAATCTGTCTCGAAGAATCTGCTTTCACCAATTCCCACAGTCCGTGGAACAATTACAAATGATATACCCACTTCAATACCAGAAGGTCAGCTAATTTCATTACTTACTGAATCTGAAATTGCTCGTACTTCTCCAGAATTTAATGTCTCTAAAGAGTGCGAGGATATTATTAGAAATAACAAGTTGGATACAAAAATAGATTGGATCGACGGTGCTGATAGATATAGATACGTCTTGGCTACTCCTGATATTTCTGTTAAAGACCTAGTAGGACAGATCGACGCAATTAAAATTGCTAAGAAGGGCGTTGAATTGTATGACATAGCATCATATTCTCCAGGTCAGTTATTACAGGCGCGTCATGGTATTCTATGCATTGATGAGCTTCCTGTACTCGATCCGCGAAAGCAGGTCGCATTACTGAGCGTTTTACAAGAGGGCAAATTTACAACAGGATCTTATCCCGTGATATTCAAGCCTGATGTCAAAATCATTGCAACTGCAAACCCTGTAGATTATACTCATTCAGGAAAAATCATAGAACCATTGTTCGATAGACTTCGAAGTCACATATCTACTCATTACCCCAGAAATGTTATTCATGAGATGCTTATTATCGCTCAAGAAATAAGAATTGCAGATATTAAAAACGTATTTCTTCCAATATTTATTCTAAGGACCATTAGTAAGATAACACAATTAGCCAGGTCTCATCATGAAATCAACCATGATAAAGGCGTAAGCGTGCGAATGGCAGTGCATTCAATGGAAGCTATGATTGGCGAGGCAGAACGAACTAGATCGGTATTGCATTATGTAAAAGCTGTACCAAGGTTTTGCGATATTCATAGCATA
Organism: Nitrososphaeraceae archaeon; assembly: GCA_021155845.1. Next base: position 5,183 of record JAJNBK010000130.1, on the reverse strand, counting down.
CAGCAATCGGCCAAATTTGAATTGTCTGAAATAGAAGATAATTACCAGAATAGAATGAATGTATTAGATTCAATTATTGAAAATGCAATAAAAGATGTTTCTCTTGAATATGTTCAAAACTTATCCCTAGAACAAAAAACAAAATTAAAAAATGAGTTTGCAAAGAATAAGGAATTTTTGGTTTCTCAAGTAATTCTGGGGGCTAAGGGATCTGATTCTACGGACTATGAATCGCAATTGGCAAAATTTCCCGGCACGGAAAGTTTGTCTATTGTACATGACTTGGATGGTGAGTTTACTGCATCTGTTACTGAGGTAATTCTGGAGGGATTCAGATGGATTCAACCACCTTTGTTAAATAAAAAGGATAATAGCTATGTCTCTACATACTAAAAGTAGCAGGGGAACGAAAGAATTTGCTTATCTTTCTGCTGAAGAGAGCGAAGATCAAAATCATACCAAAAGTAAAGATCATGACTCTCAAGAGAATCCCTAAGAGAACGGACTCCTAATTTGCAACAACTAGAACAGATCTTGAAAGATGTTATCTCAAACGAACCAGAATATTCTGATAGTGCTAAACAAGGAGTTAAAAAGGGACAAACTACGAAAACAAATGATGAGGATCGAGAGGATTTAGGAATGCCCATTGTGACTCAACTAATACAAAGAGGCTATCTAAAAGATTCTCAGAAATGGCTTAGCTCAAAGGGCTTCATAAGTATTGGTGGGAAAATTCTAAATGACATTTTGAAGGCACTAAAGTCAGGTGATTTTGGATTACATGAAACCCCAATGCATGGAAGCGGATCTCTCCTTATAGATACTACACGAAGGTATGAAATCGGCAACGATATTAGGCTTCTCAATGTTCCTAAATCATTGTTGAATACGGTGCAGCGAATGGCAAAAAAAACTGATCAGATCAAAATTCCTCTGGATATAGAGGTAGAAGACCTAGAAGAGTATGAAACTATGCAAGATATTCGAATCGCTTTAGTGTATTGTATTGATTTAAGCTCCACAATGCGATACTCTTCTATGTTCGGTGATATGACCAGAATTGAGGCTGCCAAAAGAGCGCTCTGGAGTCTTTTTCTTTTAAATCGAAAATATTTTCCCTCAGATTCTATTTACATACTTGGATTCGGAGCTTTGGCGTCAAAGGTTGCTCCACAAGATATCCCATATTTACAAACGTTTGAACCTGGTTCTGACTTTCTCCATTATACAAATTATCAGGCAGCTTTTAGATTGGCAAAAAAAATATTGCAAAAAGATGGTGCTTTGAACAGACGAATAGTTTTGATTACTGACGGCCATCCTAGTGCATGCTTTATTGAGGATAAAAAAGAACAGGACAACATATTGTCTCAGCGACCATATTCTCATTTTTATGTGCCAGATAAAGAAACTATCGAATCAGTGAAAGGTAATAAAGATCTGAGCCTCGATACTTCATCCGGACAGCTTGTGTATCTTTGTTATCGCTACAGGCAAGTTGATCAATATATAGGAGAGCGAACAATAGCAGAAGCAAAAAAATGCCGCAGTTTGGGAATAGAAATCGATACTATTATGATAAGTGAAGAAGACTCTTTACTGGATTACGTTAATGAGATGGAAAAATATGTCAAAGGAAGATCTTATTATATTAATCCTGCAGTAATAGATAAAGTCCTTCTCAATGACTATCTGAGAAACAAAAAACTGACTATTCGTGCTGGTTCATAAATCTGAAATAATCTATTTTCTTAAATATTTGGTAAATAGCTATAGTTTTTATGTATTGTGATAATGAAAATTATCTGGGTGATCTGACCGTATGATGATGGAAATAAATTACCTTGATTGGAATAATGCTATTGAAATATTGAATAAGGCTCATGAAACAGGACTCTTTGTGTTGATTATTGGGCCAAAAGGAACAGGCAAAACAACTCTCGTTAGAAAATTTGCCTCAAAGATGAAAAAAGAGTTATACTCTGTTAATTTCAGTCTTCGCACGAGAGAGTCTCATCTTATAGGGAGTAAAACTCTTGACAAAGGAGATGTTAGTTTTGTTGAGGGCATACTTGTAAAATCTATGCGAGATGGAAGTTTGCTATATCTTGATGAATTAAACGCTGCAGAACCAGATGTATTATTGAGACTTGATGAAGCCCTTGATGACAGAAGGCAACTTGTACTAAAAGAGGCAGAAGGACAGATAATCAACGCCTCTAATAGTTGGTTTGTAATTGCGACAATTAATCCACTTTCACATGTAGGAACAAAAGAATTACCACCTCAGCTTTTAAGCAGGTTTCCAGTAAGGGTGAGATTAGATTATCCTCCTGAAGATGTAGAATTGGAGATCATAAAACAACATGCTACGATTGATAATTCGAAAACAAATGATATCAAAGATGCAATTAAATTGGCTCGATGTCTACGGGAGGCCGCTGCTGTGGAAGAGTTATACTATAGTCCAAGTTTAAGGGAGACAATTGCTTTTGCAAAACTTCTTAACAAGGATCTTGCACCAAAAGAAGTTGCAGAAATTGTTTTTGCCAATGCATATGATCAGTGGGGAGAGGTAGAGTATCGAAAGGTTATGGATATGATAACATCAATCTTTGGTAATTAGGCTGTGGTAACATCGTCAATATCAAATAACATGATTATGCGAAATGACATATTATTGGACATTGCTACTTTTTTGGCTAGAAGATGGTCTAGAAATCCCAAAGCTGTGATTGTTCTGACACAAGATAAAATCCCTATGGGAAAACCAGACAAGAGTCAGATTGTTCTTCCATTTCTGAATTATTATCCAGGTACTGATTTTCAAAAATATCGACAATGGCGTGTTGCATTATGGTATGAATCAATGCGACTGCTGCACTCGACCAAAGTTTTAAGTTATGATCATGCCTTTGGATTTCTTCTCAATACTCTGGAAACTAAGCGTATAGAATTATTGGGATTACGTCAATGGAATGGAATGAGAAATGAGCTCATATTCAATGAAGGAATATCTTGGTTGTCACGTCCTCTTCTAAATTCAATTCATGGAAGACATAAGATATCAGAGGCATTCTCTCAGTATTTTTTAACAGGTTATCTGAAAGGTGAATTATATGGCGGGGAATTTGAAAGAGTAAAAAAGGCCTCGGAATTTGCCAACAATATAGTAATAGAATCTATTGACAATAATTACAAGACTGAATGGATAGAGCAACATATATCACAATTAATTAAAATACTTGAACTTGACCCCCTTTCATCAATTCCCATCATTGCTCCGAGAACAAGAATTGGAATGTCACTTAGCCAAAGCGATGTACTAAAACAGCTAGAAAAACTAGTAACCATGAAACATAACTACAAAGATGATAAAAAGGCATTAAAAGAGATTGTTGAAGGTAATGAAATTCTTAGCGAATTCGAAAGTTTGGTAAAAGAAAGTAAGAAGACTGAGAACAAAGGTTATGAAAGTTTGGAAAACTTTGGACTTAGTATTCCTCAAAAAATGGATATAGATGAAACCTCTATTTACGATACTGATTTAATCCAAAAGGTAAAGGCGTCTTTCCGAAACTGGAAAACCGGATGGATAGAACGACATGGGGATATGGGAGAAGAATTCGATCCCGAAAGTTATGCTGAAAGCTTGCCCAAGACATTTTTGATTGATTATAAACTTTCAATTAAAACAAAAGTTGTAATTTTGCTTGATCATTCTAGTAGCATAGAAGATGTCGAGTTAGAATACAAGAGGGCTACTATCGCATTATGTGAAGCGCTACATTATCTTGGTATAAAATTTGCAGTTTTTGCTTTTAGCACTGACGAAAGACGAGTGAAATGCTGGGTAATTAAACCAGCTAATATAAAATGGTCGGTAATTAGTGCTCGGAGATTGGTGCAGATAAAGGCAAGTGGTGGAACTCCACTTGCTGAAATTTATGGGTTGTTACAGCCCATGATAAAATCGTTTAAGCCTGACATTATGGTTACACTAACGGATGGTGAGCCGTCTGACTTTGATTCCGTCCGTGAAATGGTTTTATTATATCGAAAAATGGGTATACATATGGTGTCAATCGGAGTTGGTAGAAATCTTAGTGACTCAGTTAGTATAGGCCGCAATTTAATTTATTTGAATTACGAGAAGACCATGGCCGTTAGTAGATTGCAAGACATACCTAAAAGCCTAGATTAATAGATTAGGATTTTGGGTCTTTACCTTCTCCCAATCATTAAGAAATCCAGCGAGCCCTTTGTCTGTGAGTGGATGCATCATCATTTTTCTCAGGACGTCGGGAGGTAATGTCACCACATGTGCACCAATCTTTCCTGCCTCGATAACATGGAGAGGATGTCTAATGCTTGCCACAAGAACTTTAGATTCGATCTGATAGTTTTTGAATATTTGAATAATTTCTCTGATAAGCGCCATTCCTTCTTGTCCACCATCGTCTAATCTTCCAATAAATGGGCTGACATAAGATGCTCCAGCCTTAGCGGCAAGAATTGCTTGATTAGCGGAAAAAATGAGCGTGACGTTAGTTTCTATACCTTCTTCTTTTAGGCTTTTAACTGCTTTAATCCCATCTGGAATCATAGGGATTTTAACAATGACATTTTGACCATACTTCTTAAGCCTATGAGCCTCCTCTAACATTTCTTCGTATTGAGTACCGACCACCTCAAGACTTACTGGTCCCTTAATAATTCTCACTATGTCGCGCATTATTTGGGATGGATTGCCTTTTTCTTTTGAGAGAAGACTAGGATTTGTAGTAATACCATCGACAACTCCCATATCATTAAATGTCTTTATATCTTCTAAATTAGCAGTATCGAGAAATATTTTCATTTTTTTATTCTACTCCTAGATTCTACTGCAGCCTGTGTTATTTCTGTTACTGCTAAGCCATACTTTTCTAATAATATATCAATTTCTTCATCTCTGGCAGATTCTCCAAATGTATCATGTATGCCTACACGCCTTATTGGCACAGGGTAGCTTTCTGCGGTCATCTCGGCTACAGCACCGCCCAATCCTCCAATTATATTGTGTTCTTCAACAGTTACTATTGCTCCAGTTTCTTTGCTACATTTAGCTATCAGATCCTTATCAATAGGTTTAATCGAAAACATGTCTATGACACGACAGGAAATACCTTCATCACTTT
>JAJNBK010000426.1 GCA_021155845.1 Nitrososphaeraceae archaeon | reverse complement strand
GATAGATAAGATCCCAAGGTAACCAAAGTAATCATATAGTTGAAGTAGCTCATCAAGAGTAACCAAACACAGAACTGTTATAATCTGTCCTTATATAGTGTTATGAGGATTTGTTTAATAGAAGAAGTTAAGATTCATGCAATATTATATAGTATTTGGATATATTATCTTTGACGGACATTCTAGGAATCTTTATCTCTTAATTATTATTGCCTACATCAGTGATTAGTTCTACAAGGACTATGTCTATAATATTGGATCCAGGTAAATGATAAGAAAGATGTATGTTACCTTTGAATCTCTATATATCAACTGAGATGTATTCTTCTTTCTAATATACTTCATGGACTGATTTTAAGATAAAAAAATATAAAATTTAAAGGAGTGAATTTAATTACTAAAGGTGATACCGATAGATCAGACTTTATACAATATATGTAATTGATCCTTATTCTATCATAACAATTATGTGTTTTTAAAAAAAGACTGGATCCTTTATGCCCAATGAGCTAAACGCTTCTATCCTCTGCATACATGCATAGCACTGTCCACAATGTGTTTTGTGTTTGTTATGGCAGCTCCATGTCAATTCAATAGGCACATTTAACTCAATTGCCAAATTGATTATAGTTTTTCTATCCATTTCAGCTAAAGGAATGAGTATCGCGCAAGGATCGTCGTTGCAGAACAAACATCCACTCTTGATTAACAAGTTTAGTTTTTCTATATAATCTTTTGTTGCATCAATAAAAAATGTTCCATCATGAATATTATGTCCTCCTATAATCCATTTTATATCAAGAAATTCAGCATAGTGTGCAGCTATTGAATAAAATATTAGGTTCCTTGCAGGAACATATGATGACCATCTTCTATCATAGTTGGATGTGATATGATTATTATTATAAAAATCAGAAAATTCTTTGATAAAGGGAATGTTGATCTCAAGAAAGTTTACAATATTTGCTCTTCTTGCTAATTCCGCTGCAGCCCTTTTTTCGTTTTCAATCCTATTGTAATAATTAAATGTAATTACGGAAATTTCTGAAAATTTTTTTTTAGCCCAGTAAAGACAGGTGGCAGAATCTAATCCACCAGAGAGCATTACAAGGGCATTGGTTTTCTTCATCATTTAACAAGGTTTTCTACAGTAGCTTCACCTGGGAGTAAGAAAGTAGTCATCTTCGGCAATTGTAGACTGAAAAAGCCTCGTGGTCCTTCAAAAGATATATGATAGTAAATATCATCTTCTCTCTTCAGATATTTTGTATTAATAAAGAATTTATGGTCAAGAATACTTAATGTCTCTTTAATTATTCTCTTGGCTTCACCAAAATCAATAATAAGATTATTTTTCATGTCACCTATTATTTCGACCATAACAGTGGATGTGTGCCCATGAAGAATAGAACATTTTTCAACTAATGGTAAAATATGTGCATAATCAAAAGCAAGAGATGGATCTTCTATGAATATAGAACCGGTCTGACTGTAGTTGGAATTAAAGAAGAAGAAGGAGTCTAGTTCATTGACTTTACCAGCATATTTCGAGTGACCAACTGCAATAATTTTAATTTCTGGTAGTTCTCTTCGTATACGAAGAAATTTATTAACATCATTTTCGCAATCTATAACCTCGATATATTTGTCATCTATTTTAAAATCGACGCTGACAATATCGTCATTTTTAAATTTTAACATCACATCATACTCGAAATTTTGTCCTAAAAAAGATAGCATCTTTGAGATAGATAATTCTGCTCTAGTTCGAAAAAGATTACCCGCCCTATCAATGTATTTAATATCATTATCCAGGACTACTCTTTCCATATGAATACCTAATTTAAAAAGTACTCATTGTTTTGATTTAAGTTACATTATTATTAATTTGTTAAATTATCAGGTTCTGTATCATTGATTGTAAATTGTAGTGTATTGTTTGAATATGCGAGAAGAATTAGTTTTGAGATACCATAAGCAATACTTGTCTCATATAATTTTTATTAGAATGTCAGCTGTCTACTCATTAAAACCAAAGCCACATGTGCAAAATCAAATAAACAGCTATTGCAGAAGAAACATTACTATTATCTAAACAAGTCTATCATAATTTTGTAAATCCCATATAGTCAAGCATTCAATAGAACTGTTGTTTGCATCAGAATAGTTCAGGCAATCGCTTAACCTTAAACTAAAGCATTAAGCATTGATAACAATTAGAAGGACAACAATAGACTTATAAAAACACGGATTATAACTTTATCGTTATTCTGAAAATTTCTTATTCAACCTAAGTTTTGCTATCAGTTCGACATACACATAGCCTGTAAGTGTATATCCTAAAAGCAAATTGCGAAATAGTGAGCAAATCAAAACATATGGTTGTTCATGGTAAGATAAAATGATATATATATACAAGCCCATTTCCGCAGTGGAGTTGTCATTATATTAGCATGAAGGTTTAATTACTATGTAGCGATGCTAAACTAGAGGATTATTTGTTCTTCTCTCCCTTATTTTCTATGTTCTGTCATCATTTGTCACCTCTGACTTGTTTATACTGACTAATTTTTATGACTAATCAATAAATTGTTTCAAGCAGGATGAATTTTAAATTCGAGGAAATTTGTATCAATATCTGATCGTTAATGAAAATACGTGACTCATAACTATATAAAATTAATATACCAGGTTAGTATTGCGACAACTATGAGCGAAAAACAGGAAAGAGAATTTGAAGAAGGTGCCGCAGGAACAAAGGCTGATAGAAAAAAAGATCCTCTCAAAGAATATGATGAAAAAGAAGCAATGACACCTG
>JAJNBK010000129.1 GCA_021155845.1 Nitrososphaeraceae archaeon | reverse complement strand
TTCTTGATTCACAGCTGCCTCTCTTAATCTCTTCTTTGTTATAGAATCTTTTATTATTATAAATTCTTGAACTTGACTATGACCTGCGCTTGGTGCTCTATGTGCGTTGTTTATTAGCTTGGTAATTATTTCTTTAGGGATTTGCTTATCCGATAGATATTCCCTTATCATTTTCCTCTTTCGAACAACTTGGTCAAATTCCATGATTCTATTATCACTGTATGTAGGCGTAATAATACTAAAATAAATTATATAGAAATGAACTTAACCTTTAGAAAAAGCGGCTTATTTAGCAAGAATTGCTGGGCCATTATTATAATAATACTAACCTGCTGTTCCTTCTCAAACCAATGAATAATTTTTTCAATCAATGATGCTCAGACTCGTAGCAAATTACGCATCATAATCATTTCCTCATAATTATTAACATGTTATATAATTTATTAATGCTTTCATGCAATCAGCAATAGCTTATCAATCTCTAACTGGAAATGTAGAGATTCAATTGATACAACATATAACCTATAATATGGCGTCTCTGTAACTATATTCTTGCTACATATGGTTGCTGCATAGGTAGGATTAACACACATTCGAGTTGCTTAAAAGTTGTAGAATAGCTATTAATACCTACTCGATGAACTTCGATCATTATGAACATCATGCCAAATATGCTGTGTAGAAAATTTAATAGATAATATATCTCTCTCTAAAGTATCCAATATTGTTTGCTTTGATTTTTTAAACATCTATTAATATGACACATTAGATTTGATGATACTAATAATAAAGGACCATTTAGCTTGTATACTATTGAGACTATAAAAGAACAAAACTACATAGTCATTATTCTCATCAAATTAGCGTTATTGTTGGCATTGTATTACATAGATTATAGATAAAAAAAATTTTATACTTCTCGGGCTGAATCTGTTGAAATCCAGGAAAACAATAATGAGTCAACAGCACCTTTTCTATTTAGAGACTCTTATGTAGTTTCGATGAGCGGTTGATCCAACATTTCATTTACCTTTTGTAAATGCATGGCTAGTTCTTTTAAAACCTGAATTTGTTTAGAGGGTTCGTTCGCAAAATGAAGTACATTATCTATAAACATATCAATTGAAATAACTTCCTCACCTAGTACTTCTATTCCTTTACAAGTAAATATGACTTGGCGGGCTGGCCATCTTGGATGCCGTTTAAAAAGTAATTCTGTGTTTGCTTCATAGCGGAACTTGCCTTACGATAATGTTCTTTTATTATTTCTGTTTCATTAGTAATTTTCTGTTCTAATAAGCTCATACTATCGATAAGATCATTTATTCGAATAGAATAATCGGTGGTCGCGGAAGGCATATCTTTGAGCCTTTTCACGACTTGTACTGTGTCATTATTAGAATTCATAGTAATTATTAATATTATATTACTTTATAGTATATAATTATACTGTGAAGATAAAGAATAATATTAGAATTCTTTCTTATTTATCTATTTTAGCATTTCGACAAATTACAAATTAAATTATGGAGTCTATAAGTCTTATCAATGGTCTTACGCCCACTTCTTTTATTAAACCAACCCCATCCTCTAGTATTAGACACTATCATTTCTTATCAGTATGAAGAATAGCAGAACTCTTGGCGGCTATTGCTTCGACCTTTAAGCTCTCTTTCTCTTTTGTTTGTAGTCATTATCAAGTAAATACTTTCTGTAGAACAACATCATGAGTATTTCTAGGCTGGATAAGGCAACTTCTTGCTTACACTGCTTATTCTACTCAATTCCAGGGTCAATTCTGTCATCAAATACTGACTGCTCTTCCATTTGCTTCATGCAAATGATTTGAATGTCTTTACCTTATGATATAATATATGCCTCTATTGCTAGATTATGGGTTAATACGATACATCAACTTGCTTTGAAAATATGGATCTATTACGGACTATCCTACATTGAAATGATTAATTTAATTCCAATATCATTTTCTAATGCTTTTTGGAAATGTCATTACTAGGCTTAGTACAGCACTATATAATAATATCGGGAAAAATATTCAGATTCTTCAAACTTTAATCGTATTAAGACCACCATCTTCACTGCCTAAAGTTTGAGAAATTGCAGAAGTTGGTAGGGAAACGCAGCAGCTGAAATAATTACTACAAGAATATTCACGTCAAAGTCATTTATCCTAACTTTCTCTTGTAGCCATTACGTATCTAACCAGTATTATCAACCTTTGAGATTTTACTATTATAGTATATATAATATACTGGCTCTGTTAACTTAACTGTTCCTCATTAGGAATTCCATGAGTTTAATTCTGTCTGTTTTCATATGTAAATACAGAATAAACATTTTGATCCAATTGGTAACATGCTGTCTATTACAACTTTCTGATCTACATGGAAAATGATCATCAAAACATTCTGTCCTATCTTTTATTTTTTGAATGAATCTTTCCATAATATTCTTTAGTTCAGTACCATAAACTTGATGTTTCAATCTTAACCATTTACAAGCATCATTATACCATCTAGCACCATCTGTGAATATCAGTTTTCTGCCAAATCTCTTCCGTAATTCTTTGAAGAGTTGATAACATACGAAGATAGTTCTTTCTCTTGATATATGTACCATTAAACACAAATCCACGTTAGGTTCATATGCAATCCATAACCAATAATCCTTACCATCTATCTGAATCAATGTTTCATCTACAAATATCATTTTTACATGATTCTTATTTATCCTAAATCGATCTACAACCTCAGCATGTTTCTGCATCCATTTCCAGATAGAAACATGCGATCGTTTTATGATATGTTGCAGAGATTTAGAAGCACATCTATAACTTCTAGAATTAAAATATAGGTATAAACCATAAGTAACTATAGCTTGGTGTGTTCTAATGTACTTCAAATCAATAAAATATTAGACCATACTAAGCTATAGATCTTGCTAAGTTAACAGAGCCAATATACTAAATGGTTTATTTATATGTATGAGGATTAGGGGAAATTAAGGGCGGATATATTTACTAGAATATCCACCTCAATGCAGATCTTTCGAAGTTATGTCCTAAAATCTAAGTCATTTAGATATAACCGATTTGAATTATGATAAGAAGAAGAATCAAGCTGAATTTATTCAATTAATTCCAATTTAGAATCTATTATAGCATTGAAAATCTTTTGTGAAACCCAATTACGATGCGATCAATATATAAAATTATTTTGCTGTATTAAAAGTATTAATTCGCATTTAAATAAATTCAAATCCATAATTATACGGTAAAATATTGAACACTAATAGAATGTTCATTGCTGTAGATGTATCAAGCAAAGACAATATCGAAAAATTACAGCACAAATTACAAATCTCTGCGGGATGGAATACACTATTGTTAAAGCCGGTATCAAAACAGAGTTTTCATTTTACATTAATTTTTCTTGGTGAAGTGACAATTAATACTGTTGACAAGATTAAGTCTAACTTATCAGAAATACAATTTGAACCAATTAAAATTACCTATACCGGTATTGGCGGTTTTCCAAATTCAAATGCTGCTAGAGTGATCTGGATGGGAGTGGATGCAGAAGGAGGTCGAAAACTTGTTGGTCTTGCTGAAAAAGTAAGATCAAAAATGAAAGATATAGATTTCAGGCCTGACAAACCATTCACACCACATATGACTCTTTTTCGTGTAAAGACAGGAGAATTAAAGATAACAACTAAATTGTTGTCAGAGTATAATCGTATGACCTTCGGTTCTGAGGTTATTAATAAAGTCCATCTGAAGCGAAGTGATCTCACTTCTACAGGTCCGATTTACACAGATATATTTACGGTGAATGCGTGTGACTGATATAAACAGTGTTAT
>JAJNBK010000128.1 GCA_021155845.1 Nitrososphaeraceae archaeon | reverse complement strand
TTGCAAAACAAGTTAATCACACTAACTTTGGGATATTGCTTGATACTTTTCATATGAACATAGAAGAAGATTCATTTGAATATGCAATACTCACTTCTGCAAACCTATTAGGTCATACTCACTTCGCCGACAATAACAGAAAAATGCCCGGTTATGCACACATTGACTTTAAATTAGTTCTCGACTCATTAAATCGTGTAAAATATAATGGATATATCAGCTTTGAGCCGATTTTGAATAATGACTATCTTACTTCTACCCAGCAGGGATTAAACTTTATCAAATCAGTAGTGAGAAACAAACGCACAGAAGACTAATATAATAAAAAGTTGCAACTACAAAAATAACAAAATCAAGCTAGGGATCGTTAAAGAGAACAGGGATGAATTTGAAAATACCAATAATGAAAGAACATTTGTGATTAGAAAAAGACTTTAATGCTAAACGATTAATATATTGATGAAAAAATATATCATGAAGAGTATCATTTAATTAGTATACAGATAATATCATTGAATCTCAGGCAAAGAATATGTTTATCCATAAAACCGCCAAGTCCGAATGTACTTCAGAATTTGCTCGAGACGTCACCGAAGGCTTGCGAAGTTCGAAGAAAAAAATAAAGCCCATGTATCTGTATGATAAATTAGGCTCATTACTTTTTGAGAAAATTTGTCTTCAGGAAGAATATTATCTTACCAGAACTGAAAGAGTGATCTTACAGGATTGTTCACCTAAGATAGTGAAGCTGCAAAACAATCATCACATAAATATACTAGAGCTTGGAAGTGGAAGCTCTGATAAGACAAGAATTCTTCTTGAATGTTTTTTGTCCAAACAAAAGCCACTTTATTATTTTCCTATTGATGTATCGGACTCGATGCTCTATCGAACAATTCATAAACTTTCTGTGGATCTCCCTCATCTATACATTAAGGGCATTGCTTCTGATTACGTTGAAGGTATAGTAAAAGTTAGAGATTTTATCCGCTCAAATAATCAATTCCCAAAGAAAAAACTCCTTCTTTTTCTCGGATCAAGTATAGGAAATTTTGAACCTGATGATGCCATAGATTTTCTAAGGACTATAAAGAATAACATGGATAAACAAGATACACTATTGATAGGCTTTGATCTTCAGAAGAACCCAAGGACACTTGAAGCAGCGTATAACGACAAAGCAGGAGTAACAGCAAAATTCAATTTAAACTTGCTGAGTAGGATAAATAAGGAATTAGGAGGCGAATTCAATATCGGAGATTTTGAGCATCTAGCTTTTTATAATAAAAATCAGGGAAGGATAGAAATGCATCTAATATCAAAGATTGATCAACAAGTTAATATCCAAGGTATTCATGAGACAATTTCATTCAAGCATAACGAAACAATTCAGACAGAAAACTCTTATAAATACACTTTAAGGCAGATATCTCTTCTAGCAGAGGAAAGCGGATTTGAAGTTAAAAAGAATTTTACCGATAAAAAAAAATGGTATGACTTGACTCTTTTTTCCCCAATTTAACGTTGATTGATATAGACGTAAAAGTATAGCTAATTCATAGTAGTTGTAATAAATCAATAACTAAAATTAGAAATAAAAAACTTGATGATTAAAGGGAACAAGTCATAAAAAAATATTCTTTTTTTGTTATCAATTCCTGCAATTGCCGGAGCCGCCATCCTTGATATTGTTATACTTGATTTTCTAGATTTCTCTGAAATGTATATGACAAGGTGATAACAATTGAATTATACTTTATTGGAATAACTTCTTCAGCAATAATAGGATATCTATCAATTAAAATTTTAATACAACCGTCAATTCTATCTTTTTTATGTATACTGCTTTGGAATTGGTACAGCTTAAATGTATATTTTACAGTAGAAGAGAAGATAGCATTATAGTAAGTTACATTTACTGTAAAAACATTTTCATATACTATGTAAAAATATCAATATTCATTATTATTAATAGTGGTTGATAATCTCATATACTTAATAGAATAAGAAACGAAACAACTTTCAAACGCAACTTATATGATATGGTTTGCCAAACGAGATTATGCTAATTCAAGCTCTATAACCAGATATCTTACTGATTTTACAAACAATTAGCAACAGAAAAATTAAAGTGTGCAGGTACGGTCTAGTTACCAAATCCTTTCTAGATTTAAAAGCTGAGCTGTTGCTCTATCATATAATAATAATAATAATAATGATATAAACGAAGGACAAAAAATAAGAGGTCTAAGATGTCTTATTTGCCCATATAATTACTGTAAATGTACTTGCAAGTGATCCAACAATTCCTGTAATTAAAGCACCTATAACTGCTTGGTTCAGAAAGTTCGGCGTTGCCACTGCAAGCCATTGAGCAATACCGGGAAGCGATAAATATGCCACGAACCCTATTCCAAATCCAACTAGCCAGAATACAAAGATCGTAAGCCTCCTAGACAATTTGACCCCCGTCTCTGTAAAACGTTTTGCTAAGAGTTTTTATGGAGCTTCGTCGTTTCATGTCTTTTATATATTCATGCGATAATAAGTATGATTGTTAAATTTTCTAAATAGAATAACTACAAAATTGAACAGACTACGACTGTTAGATAATAAACGTTGAGTTATCCTGATATCGAAATCCTATGATCGTTAAGATCCAAGGTCTAATACATTAAGCATAACAGATTAGAAGTTACACTATATAATTGCAACTTATATGTATACCTCAGTTGTCAGAGAATAAATATTTCTTCGAAAATACTATATATACTCCCATTGTGAAAATCTCATTATTATGGCAACAATTAATGGTGAAACAATAACAGGAATTGCACTGTCTTTCTTGGCTATTCTGTTTATCTATGCCGGCCTTGTTAATGAAGTCTGGGCTAAAATATTACTTGCAGATTACGTTATCTTGGTTATGGGAATAGCGTTTATCATCCTTGGGGTATATTCAATACGCAAACATAGAACAAGCCGTGTCGAGGAACATTCTCATTAGTTAATTTTGTTAGTTTGAGTTTTCAAATTGTTTCATCAATGTAGTAAATCGTTTCATTTCTTTTTAACGACGAAGATGCGATTAAGTTAACTAAGGAATTCATTAAGTTATCAATATCCGAATCTGCTCCTTCAATATTACCTCCAAGTATCAGATAAAGTCGAATATTCGAGCCAAGGACGTCACGCAGTTCTTGATTGACAGTTGCAGTATATGGCCTCAAAGCACCTCTGAATACCTCTGACCTCGCTCTGACTGCGCCAGAAACTTTTTTACCAGTAGGGGCGTCAGGTCCAACTAATACTAAAATTCCATCAGATCCCTTAAATTTAATCGGCTCTTCAGTTGCGCCTTCAGCAGCCATTTTATTAACTGCCTCTCTTGTAACTAGCGCAGGAATATTTATAAAATTCTCAACAAGAGAATCCCATTGATTTCTACTTAGTGTTGAAAGGGGAATATTGTAGTCATAGTCACCAGTAAAATGTACTACTGCGTCTAGAGCTCCAAATTTTGTTCTAACTGTCTTCAAAATACTACTTACATGCTCCTCTGACGAGAGATCAATGCAATGACTATGAAAATCCTTAAATCGTAAAAGATCAGATGAATTACCAGTCAATATAATTATCTGTTCAGCACCAAACGAGCTTAGAATTCGTGCGAATTTCTCCACGCGATCTAGGTCTTTTTTGGCAGAAGAGGTAATAGTAAGAACTACAATTTACTGGATAGAATATATGATCATTTGGAATTATCCTACCATTTATCAATTTGCTAATTTCTTCATCAGACAAATTCAATACCATTTCAGCAACATCTTCTTGTCTAAGAAACTGTCCATCAACTGACATTTTACTTGTATTGTTCTGTATCTTCTCTGCGATTTCTTGGATTTTACCGAGCATATTTGAAACTACAGTGAAGAGTTTTTCAGTTTCACCAGAAGATTCTTTTCCGCGTGACTTGGCCAATTCCTTTGCAATCTCTTGAATGCCATTTTTGATAGTAGTGTTTTCCTCACCTAGTAGAGACAGTGCCTTAGCGGCAGCTCTTTCGACTTCGATTGATGACAATCCTGGGTATCCTCCAATTCTTAGGAACTCGGCAGCCGCCTTAGGATAAACTGTTTTATAAATTCTATCAGAGTGAACTGGTCCGGGATTAGTGGCTACCGACCTGACACCTTTATCTATCAATTCCCATGCCAAAGCTTCTGCTAATCTATTCTTAGCTCCTTGCGCGGCTGTATAAGGAGTTCTGAATCTATAAGGTCTTTGCTCATATCTATTTTCTTCTGTAAAGAAAGTTCCAATTGTAATTATCTTGGCCCCTGGCTCCATTGCCTGCAGACTCTGAATTGATGTCCAAAAAGTTCCTGTGAGATGAATAGCTACACACTCTTTGAATTCCTTGAAATTTGCATTAGTAAATGTCTTAACTGGACCCGATATACCAGCATTATTAACTACTATGTCAATTCTGCCAAATTCCTCTTTAATAGTTTTGAACATCTTATTTATGCCATGCTCATCAGATACATCTATACCGGGAAAAGATCGTATTTTACCAGAATAGCTATAACTCTTGAAAATATCATTTAATAATGTACTAGTACTATCCAATGGCTCCTTTCTTCTACCCATAATGATTATGTTGGCGCCATTTTCAGCATATTTTTTAGCGATTGCCTGGCCTATTCCAGTTCCGCTGCCTGTGATAACTACGTTTTTACCATTAAAGTTTGAGCAAGAT
>JAJNBK010000127.1 GCA_021155845.1 Nitrososphaeraceae archaeon | reverse complement strand
AAATTAGTTGAGCAATTCGTTGTTGAATCGATAAATTCAGGAGCAGGGACTGCATTTAACATGAATTCAAATGAAGTAATTGCGAACAGAGCACTAGAAATTTTAGGAAACAAAAAAGGAGAATATGAAATCATCAACCCAAACGACCATGTCAATATGTCACAGTCAAGTAATGATACTTTTCCAACAGCTATGCATGTGGCCATCCTGTTTAACATGAATGACACTGTATCTGCACTAGATAAACTCATTCAATCATTATCTAATAAAGCAGAAGAATTCTGCAATGTAATAAAGATTGGTAGAACTCATTTGATGGATGCACTACCAGTAACTCTTGGAAGTGAATTTCAACAATATGCTTATTCATTGGCACAATCAAAACTAAAGATCATTGAAGCCATAGAAGACCTCCAATACGTTGGACTCGGAGCTACGGCGGTGGGTACTGGCGCTAATTCTCCTAAAGGATATAAGGAAATTGCTATAGATTATCTTTCAAAAATTTCTAACTTAGAGTTGAAACCATCTCCAAATATGTATTACTCTTTGCAAAGTAAATATCCTGTAGCGAACTGCTCCTCTAGTCTTCGAAATTTGGCATTGGAACTCTTAAAAATGTCAAATGATTTAAGATTGATGGCATCAGGACCAGTTGCAGGTTTTGCAGAAATTCTGATTCCGGCAGTTCATGCAGGTTCTTCCATTATGCCAGGAAAAGTCAATCCTTCTCTTGCTGAATGTCTTGACATGATTTGTTTTAACATAATAGGTAACGATGTTTCCGTGGCAATGGCAGTACAGGCAGGACAATTTGAGCTCAATGTAATGCTGCCTGGAATGTTAAAATGTGTTTTGGATTCGACAGATATGCTGAAGAACTTCATTCCTATTTTTGCAGCAAATATGATTGATGGCTTAAAAGATAATAGAGAAAAGTTAGAGTCGTATGTGAAAAAAAGCCCAATTCTTGTCACATTGCTAACTCCCTATATTGGTTATAAAAAGGCAGCAGAAATTTACAAAGAATTGTTAAGAACAGATAAGACTATAAAAGAATTAGTTTTAAGCATGGGTTTGATGACAGAAGAACAAATTGATAATGCACTCTCCCAGGATAATATCCTTAACCTAAAAAAAACATGATATGGGATGGTATTCCATACCCTGTTTACATATTATTTTAATTAGACTTTGATGATATATAATATGTCCATCACTTTTGAAAGATATTCATAGGATTTTTCTCTTATAATTGATGAGGAGAATATTTGCGACAAGAATATAACAAGTCTAAGAGAAGATATTTCAAGAAGGCTTCATAATGCGAGAAGAATAAATGGAAGCATGACAATTTTTTCTTTTATAACAAGATAATGTAAGAGACTTGGATATTAGTAATGAGTTTCTAATGAGGATTATAGTTTAATTGTCATTATGATTATAAAGTAATATAACTTATACAACATTTGATAAAGGATATTTAGCACAAATGATGGAGAATGGTGAATAAGAAAATGGTTATATCAATATCATTTGGTATAGGGGTAATGTTGTTAACTTATTTGGCACTACAAGATTCTTTAACTCGACCATCGTTGAGTCGATTACCGATCTCTTCACAGATCGCAGTCTCAATTATAATCCAACAAGAAAACTTAACACAGAACAGCTTCGATGATTTTTCATCGAATTACGTATACATCAAAGGAGATGGAAGTATCTATGATTCTGATATTTCTTCTAACGCAATAGGAAGATACCTTGATACAACGGAGCCTACAATAACAACTGGAAATCATTTTGCATGGGAAATTAAAAATAAACAAAACCAGAATAGATACTTTGTGGATCATGTAACAGGTGACGTTATAGCAAAATCTAAATCGTAAGCGAAAAAAGTCAATTATTCTTACAATAATACTATTGTAGATGTTTCAATTATTAGAATACTAAAACCAATATATTAAAAGCATTCTATAAAAAATTGATCTCAATGGATGGAAAATCGCACACCATGTCCTCCTCTAAAGGTACCCAGTCTACAAATAATAATGATACTACTACTACTCTTAGAAAGCGATACAACAAATTGGTAATAATAAATTTGCAGAGACGTGCTATGCTGCGAAATATGGTAAAGCAAAATACCCAGTGCGAGCATAAGCAAATATATACACAAGCTAACGCAATTTGTAGACGAATATCTTCATCTTATGAAGAAGATAGAATTTCTATTGATGATGCAGTGAAATTAATGATTGAAGCACATAATCAGATGAGTCATAGTGGTTTACCAAAGGACGTAGTAGCAGCGGAGATGAATAAGAGATTGAATAAAATAGAAAAAGGAGAGACTGGTATATTCGAAGTAACAATGGCAAATGTTAGTTCATCTAATTTAATTGGTAAAAAAGATGATAAAACAATAAGTGAAGACCAAGAGGGATTAAATAGATATTCCGAAAGTTATTGGTCTGAAATAATATAATTTAATTCAATTCTAGTTGATCTAAAATAGCACAATATACTTTCAGCATCAAATAAAATTTTTGTCATTAAAAGTATCATAAATCTAGATCCTTTTCCATATAGATATTATTTAGAAGCAAACAAAACAAATGAAAACTGGTTTAGTCAAAGTCGAATATATCACCTAAAAATCCTCTTTTTCTTCGTCTATTATAGTAATCATCATCATCATCGTCATATTCTGTGCTACCACGATGATATTTTTGATAGTGTTGTTCTTCATATCGACTTTGAACATTTGCTATTTTGTCTATCTCTCCTCTGTCTAACCATACTCCTTTACATCTGGGACAATAATCGATATCTACTTCATATTTTTTTGATTCTTGCATTGCATTTGAACAATTTGGACAATTCAAAACAATCATCGAATGTACAAATAATATCTGGTTAAAAATAAATGTGTTTTTAATTTTATTCTCATCCAATTACCATTCTAGAATTGTCAATAAGAGATAGCAGATGCATTATTATTAGAGAACTATTGAATTTACCAAAGTCCACTCTTATCCACTTTTATTATAGTTGCTTCTAATTTATTATGTTCACTTAAAACTCCTTAAAAAGTCCTCGCTTTATAATGGAGAACAGATCAATAGCCCTTTATTTACTTCTAATAAACCAGAAAACTTACTAGTAATAATTATATTGCTACGCTAATGCCCAACCAATGTGCAAGTAAGTGGTAGTGTTCTTATTTGTGATTCGATCAATCAGACTGGAATTGACATTTTAAAAAAAGCAGGAATGAAAGTTGATTACAAACCGAACATTTTAACAGATGAACTACTCTCTATTGTTAAAGACTATCAAGTCATTTTAGTCAGAAGTAGAACCAAAATTACCAGGGAAGTTATTCAAGCAGCAAGTAATGCAAAAATTATAGCTAGAGCTGGCGTAGGTCTAGACAATATAGAAGTAACTGCAGCAGAAGAAAAAGGAATTCGAGTTGTCAATGCGCCTGAGGCGGCCATCAATGCTGTATCGGAGCTTACTGTAGGCAATATGATATCTCTTGCTAGAAGTATTCCTCTTGCCGACAGTGAAATGAAAAGAGGAAAATGGATAAAGAAGAATTTGATGGGCACAGAGCTAAGCGGTAAATACCTAGGTATTGTTGGTGTAGGAAATATAGGCCGGAATGTAGGACGTATTGCAAAGGCATTAAGAATGAACTTAATTGGATATGACCCCTATCCAATAGATCGCGATTACATCAAAGAAGTAGGCTTAATTGTAACTGATCTCAACACATTGGTCCAAAGTGCCGACTTTATTACTTGCCATGTTCCTCTATTAGAAGAAACAAAGCATCTATTTAACGCAGAATTAATCTCGAATATGAAATCAACA
>JAJNBK010000126.1 GCA_021155845.1 Nitrososphaeraceae archaeon | reverse complement strand
AATATATTTTGCGCCTGGCAACGGTGGAACTTATGAGAATATTGATTTACAACCTATGGAATTTGACAAATTATCATTATTTGCAAAGGAGCACAAATGCTTTACTATTGTAGGTAGCGAAGGGCCACTTGCTGAAGGAATAGTAGATTCTTTTCAAAGAGAAGGCCTAACGATTTTCGGTCCTACTAGAAAGGCTGCTCAATTAGAATCGAGCAAAGATTTTGCTAAAAAATTAATGAAGAAACATAAAATTCCGACTGCTGATTATTGTACATTTTCAGACACTGATAAAGCCAAAGATTATGTTAACAAACAGAACTCAAAACTAGTCGTAAAAGCAGATGGATTAGCCTCAGGTAAGGGTGTAATATTATGCGACAATGCCAATGAAGCAATAGAAGCCATTGATACAATTATGACTAAAGGAAAGTTTGGAGCAGCTGGTAATCGCGTTGTCATCGAAGAGCGTTTATTAGGCGAGGAAGCATCATTTATAGCTCTGTGCGATGGCAAGACAATTCTACCATTAGCTTCTAGTCAGGATCATAAACGAATATTTGATAATGATAAAGGAGAGAATACGGGTGGAATGGGAAGCTATTCGCCTAACATAATAATCGACGATGATTTGACTGAAAAAATAATCAAAAGAATAATGTTACCAACCGTCTCTGCAATGAGAAATGAAAATAATATCTTTAAAGGGTTTCTCTACGCTGGGATCATGATTGACAAAGAATCAAACGAGCCTTCAGTACTAGAGTTCAATGTGAGAATGGGAGATCCAGAATGTCAGCCTATAATGATGAGAATGAATTCTGATTTACTTGAATATTTAGAGGCAGCATATGAAGGAAAATTAGATTCAATGCCACCGTTAAAATGGAAAGAACAGTTTGCTGCATGTGTTATCATGGCTGCTAGGGGGTATCCAGGAAATTATCATACAGGTGATATAATACAAGGCATTAGTTCCGACTTTAGCGAAAATGTCATGATATTTCATGGGGGTACAAAACGCGATTCGCAGAATAGAATCATAACAGATGGTGGAAGAGTCCTAGGAGTTACTGCACTAGGTAATGGCATTGAACAGGCAAGAAATAATGCATATTCTGCAGTTCATAAAATAAGTTGGGGAGATAATAGTCAATATTATAGAAAAGATATTGCAATGAAGGCATTGAGACATTAGCAAAGCATAATTTTTTCTTCAGTAGCCACAGCGTTAACTTTTTGATCAAAGTGCTCACGGGGAAGATTATTATCTAATAGCTGAATTTCAAATGCTAAACCGAGCGAGAAGACACATTTTTTATCTTGAAGGTATCTATCGTAATAACCCCTTCCATATCCTAGCCTATACCCATCTTTATCAAAGGCAATGCCCGGAACAATAATCATATCGATATCATCTATAAGTTCTGCAGGGGATGGTGATGGTTCTTTTATTCCAAATTTATTTAAAATTGGTTGATCTCCAAAATCCTTCATATCTGATATCTTGTAAAAGAAAATCTTATCTCCTACAATTGCAGGCAATGCCAGAATCTTTTTCCCTTCTAAAACTTTGCTTAATATATTCAGAGTGTTAACCTCAGATCCTTTTGGATAATATGCTCCAATCACCTTTGCAGATTTAAAAGTTGGAAGGCTGATTACCCGTTGTTGAATTAATATACTTCTTGCATGAATTTCTCTCTCTGATAATGTATTACGTTTCTGTAGGATGGACTGTCTAATTTTATTTTTAGCTTCAGATTTTTTTGAAATCAGATATTATCACTCGCTTTTGTCTTAGATGCGGCGGAAACAGTATTTTTCAATAGCATGGATACTGTCATAGGTCCAACCCCACCTGGTACTGGAGTAATCCAGGATGCCTTTTTCCTGACCTCTTCAAAGTCTACATCACCCGTTATTTTTCTCTCGTATCTTGTAATTCCAACATCTATTACTATGGCACCTGGTTTTATCATATCTGAAGTGAGAGTAAAGATTTCCCGGTTGCCAACTGCTGTAATTACTACATCAGCCTGCCATAATTTACCCTTAAGATCTTTCGTTTTAGAATGACATATTGTTACCGTGGCATTTCGTTCCAACAATAGCATAGCAAGAGGTTTTCCCACGAGATTGCTACGATTAACTATAATGGCATCCATTCCCGATACATCAATATTGTAAAAGTCTAACATCTGAATGATTCCCGCTGGAGTACATGGTTTTAGATAGGCAGAACCACTTAACAATAGACCTGCATTGAATGGTGTAAGTCCATCAACATCTTTAGCGGGATTAATAGTGTTAGTTATAGCAAATTTGTCGATATTGGAAGGAAGAGGCAGTTGAACTAAAATTCCGTGAATCTTTTCATCTTCGTTTAACAAATTGACAAGGTCCATTAATTCTCGCTGACTGACTGACGATGTCAATTTATGATCGCATGTAATAATCCCTACCTCTTCGGCAGCTTTTTGCTTATTTTTTATGTATGTAGCAGATGATGGATCATCTCCCACAAGAATAGTAGCAAGGCTGGCTAGAATGCCTTGACTTTTCAATTTGTCAACTGCTTTTTTTACCTGTTTTTTAACATCATCCGCCACCGCTAAACCGTCAATTATTTTTCCAGTCAACTAATCAAGAGAAAGCAGTAGACACTATTTTGCGTTACTAGTCATGGATACATTTTCTTTTATAAATTTCATATTTTAAAAGTTCAACATATCGAAGTTAAATTATCTTCGAAGTATTACCTTTCGACCCATAATTTTTATTTTGTCTTCTGCAAACAGCCTTACTGCTTCAGGATATAATTCATGTTCTTTTCTCAATATCCTTGCTGAGAGTTCTTCTTCTGTATCTGAGTCCATTACTTCTACTACCCTCTGAAGTACAATAGGTCCCGAATCGAGTCCTTGATCTACAAAATGTACAGTGCACCCTGATACTTTGACACCATATTCTATTGCTTGTTTCTGTGCATGAAGACCGGGAAATGAAGGTAACAATGCTGGATGGATATTTAGTATTCGCATAGGATATTCTTTTATGAATTCAGCACTAATAAGCCGCATAAAGCCTGCTAGGCAAACGAGACCATACTCTGATCTTACATCATATTTTTTTAACACTGAAATAACTTTCTTGTCATAATCCCATCCTTTCAAACCTTGGCTCAGAACAATTTCTGTAGCAATTCCAAAATTTTCGGAGGCAACTTTTAGTCCTTCTGCATCAGTTCTATTAGAGATTACTACTGCAGGCTTGATGTTTTTTATATTTCCTGATTTTATTGCAGAAAGAATCGCAGCCATATTACTTCCTCTGCCGGAGATCAGTATCCCAAGCTTTATCAACAATATTTTTGTCGATACTTAAAGATAAATACCTAACAGAAAGGCAAAACGTTCCTCTACTAATTTTCCTGATATCAATCTTATATTGTCCCAAGAATGTTAAAATACAAGTTATAACAACAATTTAAAACTAACCAATTGACTGCTAAAATTTGTTTTTCTCAATGCGGTATCGTTATTTACAGCGATGGTAAAAAAATATTGCTTGATCCTAATAGACAGACTTACTGTGATATGACTTTTGTTTCTCACGCGCATACTGATCATTTACATAAAAAGTGCGGCAAACATGATTTAGTAAAAAGTAAGACTCTGGTATCAAGGGAAACTTCGTTGATTGCTGAAGCACGGGGATATAGATTAAGCGATTCACAAGAAGAAGAGGATGACCGATTTAAGCTAATCGACACAGGACATATTTTAGGTTCAAGAGGATTGTTAGTAAACCATGATGAGATTTATTATACAGGAGATATCTCAATTAAAGAAAGAGCATTTATGAGACCAGCTCTAATTCCGCAGGTCCAC
>JAJNBK010000125.1 GCA_021155845.1 Nitrososphaeraceae archaeon | reverse complement strand
CTGTTACCCTCTGTTTCCAACTGTTACCACTACACACTATTTGCATTCAGAGTGTCTGTAATTATACTGCCATATATGCACTATATATTATGATGAAATATTTAAGTTATCTCTCCACATAATATACACTATTCGTTTCTTGTCACAGACATTGTCGTTCTTCAATTACAGACAACTATATTTCACAATAAGTATAATTTTGGTTTAAATAAAATGTAAATATTGATGCGGGTCCGGAGGGATTAGTGCTGATATCAGTCTTAAAAATAGGTTTCTAAAATATTATGAAAAGAGATAATTCTTAAACTTTTCTATCCATTGTGTTTTCAGTTTCCATATATCTAGGCCAAAATAAAGCGTCAAGATTGGAATGGGCCAAGAGGGATGCAAATGAAAATTCATTCGAGATAACTCATCTTTTTTCAAGTCTAGTTAATAATCATGACTCTAGAAAGTCTAAATGCAATAGAGAAAACTTTACAGCTTTAAAAAAAGATATTGGAGATCCTCTAGAGGTGTATACAGCCGATGATAAAGGATAGGTAATACAAATATAGACAATATGGTATCTTTTCTCCTTACTTGCCGAAGCTGCTTGTCAGAGTTTAGCTTTTGGTATAAATTTACTTATCATGGATGTTGTCGTTATTTTCTCTCCAACAGAGTTTTTAATTATCTGGTATATTCTATCGTCCTGTTCTGTCTATTGATTCATAGGATTGTCTTGGGTTGACTTTTGAATTTATCAGGCAAGCGAGATCCACTAGTATGTAAATTTTGACCCATGAGTTCTCCAAAGCATCTACTGCGATAACTCTTCTTATGATCATATGCCAAATAACATATAAACCTCATCATCATCTATGTTGTGGAGCTATTCTCTTTTTTAGAGTTAATTGACTCCTTATCTAATTTGATTAATTTAAATTATTGGCTTGGATATCTACACTAGACTCCCTGTCTCTGATTGGTGCTTCAAATCTTAATTGAACTTATCAATAGTTGAGTATTAAGAACAATACACTATGACAAAGGAAGAAAAAGAAGAAAATAACATTCTTGCTAAGGAAATAGAATCATGGAGCAATTTTGAGTATAGCTTAAGAGAAGAAGATAGGATTCTATTCAGTAAGATGTTAAATGAATGCGAAAAAGAAGAATACACTAAAGCATTCAATGCTAAAGGAAAATACAACTCTGCTGAATTCACTGTTTATGGCTTTGATATTTCAGCAGCAGAAAACGATTAGCCAGTTAATTGATAGACTTTTAAGATATAAAGCGAATCAAAAAATGTAATTTAGTCAATTTGGATCATGATATAAACTGATGTAAGCAGTAGATATAATTTTTGTTAACGCTATCTGCCAAATTCAAGGTAACATATTTCTTAAATAAGACTTTCTAAAGGTATATTCAATATGCCTTTTGGCTTCGGCGGCAACAACGAAGATTCTCCTATTAAAAAGCCCTTTACAGATAATGATGATGACTTATATGACATTAGTAAAATAACTGAAATGTTAAATCCAGATGAAAAAGTATTACTTGTTGCAAGACAGTCAAGAATCAAACCAGGTGGTTCTCATTTTACACCAAATATTATCTATGCAACAGACAGAAGAATCATAGTCAGAGATCCATACATGCTTGGAATAAAAGAAAATGTAGTTGATATTCCCTACGACATAATTACAAGTATAAAACTGGAAAAAGGATTACTCTCATCTACAATTAGATTTAAGGCACCAGGACTAATGAGCTCAACCAGACTGGGAATGATGGACAGTATAGTTGATGGCGAAGATGATCAAGGAGGTATTATTGAAGCAATTCCAAAAGATAAGGCAGAAGATTTGTTGGAAATAATTCGCTCAGGAATGCAAAATGATGGTGCTAAATCAGCACCTTCAAAAAAACAAAAAGCTTCCTCCGAATTACTTGAATCCAAAGAAAATACTCTACCGTCCATTCAATCAGTATCGATTGCAGATGAGATACGCAAACTTGCAAAGCTAAAAGAAGAAGGAATACTAACAGAAGAAGAATTTAAACAGATTAAACAAGATCTGATTAGGAAGAACAGATGACATATGTATAAAATCAGTATGAATGAAAATAGAGTCGTTTGGCAAATGTTGTTTTTATTTACGTCATTGCCAAATGTAGTATTGTTTTATTCCTTTATAATAATTAGGCTATTAATTATTATTTGCTCTAAAAATGGATTGTTATCAAAATGGGCCGGGTCGGATTCAGAACAGAATTGACGTTAAAATAAGGCCCAAAGATTCATGAAATCTGACATTCCTGGTCCTAAGTGTACGATTGAATAAATTAATTCCTAGCCTACGTCAATTCCTGGGAAGATCTGTCAGAGCGGGACTTCAACGGCTACATCAAATTTCGTATAATACTTTTTCACTTCCCCTTCGCCATATTTAGACTTGAATTTCCTCACGATATCATCAACCCTATTACTGTCTGTCATCGGTTCACCTCTTGCAGGTACTTCTACACCATTTACAGAAATCTTCAACGTTGGACCGACTAGCAGGTTCTTGTACCAGTTGGTGTCAGAGCCCTGAACTGGAAGCAAATACAGAGTGTTGCCTTCATGCACAAACCAGACTGGCCGAGCGATATCTCTGCCTGATTTTCTACCTTTAACGCTGAGTGTTATCTCGTATACTCTATTCAATTTCTGGTGAAGATCGGCTTTAGACATGACATTCTATAATGCATACGTCAGATATGAGTTTCGTGTGTTGCTCTATATCTGAATGCTATAAGCCAGTTCGCTATTACCATTGGAAAGGCAAAGCTCTGAATTTTGGGTCAAGACCAAGTTGACAAAGCCACGACTAAGCCAAGTAGGTAGCGAATCGATATCAGCATATTATTCTTAAGGTGAATGTTTAATAAACTTGATCAGTACCAAAAGATAAAATTGCTGTTTTTTTATCAGCAGATAGCTTTTCTTTGTGCTTCGGCAATTTGGAGAACTATTTGTTTATGGAAAAGAAATTAGGGCTGATCCTGTGTAAAACCATCAAACTCAAGATTTGGTTAATAATAAGAATAATAGAAAAGATAAGGAATTACGGTTAAATATTACTGATTGCACCAACTGTCATGGCTACTAACACTAATACTATACCAGATTGGAAAGTTTCAGGAGACTGGTTTGATGTATGCAAGTGCAGCATACCATGTCCTTGTGAGTTTGCTCAAGCTCCAACGTATGGGGACTGTGATGGTGTGATGGCGTATCATATTAGAAATGGACATTACGGCGAAACATCACTTGATGGCCTGAATGTGTTAGCACTAATATACTTCAAGGGTAATATCTGGGCCGGAAATACAAAAATAACTATTGCTTTCTTTTTAGATGAACGCGCTAATCAAAAACAGAGAGAAGATTTACAGATGATTTTCAGTGGCAAGGCTGGTGGATTCATGGGTGAATTATCTGGTATCATAGGAGATGTACGGGGCCTTGACTTTGCTCCAATTAAATTTGATATAGCAGAGGACCTGTCCTATTGGAGTGCTGAGATTCCAGGAAAAGTATTAGCAAAGGCAGAGGCTTTAACTGGACCTACAACTCCACCAGGTAAAAGAGTACAAACTATTAATCCACCTGGAAGTGAAGTAGGACCAGGAGCAGCTGGAGCCGTTGCAACATGGGGCACGGCAGTGGACACGTTGCTATCATATCCATATGGCTCCCATTGTCTTACCATGATGAGTAATAAGCTCTACAATGCAAAATCTTACCGGATCTTGAATTATGTTATCATTTTTCTTTTTACTATAGCCGTACAAGGACAAACTGCTTGCTCATTTGGCGCTTCAACAAACAAAGGAGATCTAACATTAGTAATGGTGTTGACTTCTTGACGGAGAATTTGGCAGCGCAAGTTCCGCCGGTGAAGATACTGAGTCTGAAGCTGACGGAGAAAGAGTAAACACAGGGCAACACGCTCAAATTAAGTTTCTAACCTACTCCAAATACATAGCTATTAGTGGAAGATGGCTAAATGTTCTCTTTTTTGCCAAAATCTATTTGAGTGATGAGTATTATTAAGCAAGGTATTGCTGCTATAAATCACTCAAGTAATATCGCCTTTACTATTATGATGAATTTCTGATTTTTCTTTTCGATGTTTACCACTTTGATTAGATAGGTTTGGGAATGTAGATAATGCGGCAACAATAATGTAGTAGTGGACAAAGAAAAATAATCCACAGTGGTAATAGCTATAGAAGTTAATTCACGGGTTCGGTGGAATCCATGCCGATATCGGTGCTAAAAGTAGGTTCCTACTATTACATAGACAGACTAAGCTTTAAAGGTTTTCTAGAGTTTCCTAAAAGGCCTATTAGGAATGTAACTGTTGCGGCCAACAACAGAATTGTCGCTTGAATTACAGCCAGTGAATAGTGAAACAAATTTGTCATGATAATTAGGCCCAGAATATACTACTGTCATTGTATAATTCATATCTACAATAGTTTGCCTTTTAGGAGATATATACTCTCCCTGTGCCATTGGTGCTTCGTTTCTTAAAAGTAATGGTAAAGAACTTGTAAGTGATTGATTATATATCCATAATATAGGGTCTTGTACGCGACTACTAACTGGCCTACTAACTTCCTAATCTCATGCATCTCTAGGTAAGTACTGCCAGTGCTAGAAACAAGGTGGTAAGCTTGAGAATAGTTAGTTAGTCCGTAGAAAATATTCTGAAGATTACTTGTTGCAACTAAAGCATAAATAATAGACATAAAATAACAATACAAAGGTGCAAGATAATAATAATACGACGAAGAACAAGTCCACTCTACTAACAGTTCCAATCCTAGTAGCAGCAATAGCAGTGCTGTCAGTAGTATTAGTTCTAGCAGCTACAATGATGCAACAAGCAAACGCACAGAACATCAATGAGACTGGTACTAGTCTAGCAATAGCGACAACATTTCAGTTGACTGCGACACCGGTAAATGGAACTTATCTATGGGTTGATAATAATAGTATGTATAATCCCACTTTAATGCTTAAAGCAAATACAGACAACACATTATCAGTCAAAAGCCTTCAGAACGATACAGAAGAACATGAACTGATAGTTCAATCATGGAATAATCAGACCTATACAGAAAGTGAAGAGATTGAAGGTGGGAGTTCTGATGAGGTACTCTTTAATCCAGGGAATAATAGTTCAATGAATTATCATTGTGAATATCATCCTGATACAATGAGAGGTACTATTCAGGTGGTTACCAAGAGTTAATTTAAAATTTATTATTATTAATATCATGTCATTCTACCTAGCAGCTTTATAAACATACTTGAAAATTGAAATAATGAAATTTTATAAGGGTCAGCATTACGTTTAAGGTAATAATATGGTGAACTAGATATGGTTATTAACAGAGATATTCTGTTAACTTAACTACATCAAAACGTTATGAACCTAATCCTATATCAGTTAGTCCAATAGCTACTGAATTACAAACAGATAAAATCTCTATCTTTCCATAGTTAGCATGTAAGATATAATATCGGTTTTGTGTATATTCTTTTGTTGTCGTTTCTGCAAGTCTATTCTGTAGTGTTTCATTTAGTTTCTCTATTTCGCTAATAATTATTGAAGTAGGTTATTGCTGTATAGTCTATTTCCAAATGAAGATATTCTTAGCAAAGAAATTGAATCATGGAAGAGTTTTGGAGATAGCTTGTCTTCAAAAGAAGATAGAGAATTATTTGGAACTATGCTAAATGATTGTTACAAGTATGCTGCTGCATACATCCAAATTACAGTTAAGGAATACTAAGGAAAAGAAAGACATATAGGCTGCGGAATTTATATAGAGA
>JAJNBK010000124.1 GCA_021155845.1 Nitrososphaeraceae archaeon | reverse complement strand
TGCCAGAGGATGGCTATCATCTCTCCTCTGTGATGCAGTTCTTCAGTAATAACATGAATCAAAACGTCCTTTACTCTGGATGTTCTTCGAACACCATCGTTATTTACTCTATGAACTCTTTTGTCTAAATCCTCTTGTTTCATATTGAAGAGATACTTATCGACCTTTGATATGACTTTTGAGTTGTATACTTCGATTGATTCCCATGTCTGATAATTAGAGTAATTAAATGGTCTATTAGGGTCTTCCATATCTTGAATCGAATAATTAATCCATGAATCTTCAGCCCATATTACGTGTAATAGGGTATCTTTCAGAGATAACCATGCCGTTTCATGGTTTCTTGTTATCTCTTGCCAAGTCAGAGTTCTCTTAAACGCACCGATATATTCTTGTCTAACATAATGATTGTAGGTAAATAATTCCCTGAAGTCTGATGGTTCCATTATTTATCAAAATTATGGCATGTTATAAAGAGTATTATCCATGTCCCTACAACCCTAACGAGAAGAATATACTAATTTAAAATTCAAGCGCAACTATGTGTATCCCTTGATTAGATAGCGTCATTTTCAAAAACGAATGAACATTAGAATATTGCTGTAAGCCCGCACTATCTTTTAGATTCACCGTATTTTTCATAATAAATTAGTTCTTGAGTAGGAAGACGGTTTTTTCTCTTACCTATTAGCTTTCTCGCAGGGTATCCAAAGCCTAGTACGACTGTTGGACTCAGTTCCCTTGGTATTTCAAAGTCCTTTCGAAGTTTTTCTTCTTTTATTCCCGTAAATAAGCCTGAACCTATTCTCTGGTCCCATGCCGCCAGTTGCATATTTTGTAACACCCTTCCTGCATCAATTACATGAAAACCATATTTTGGATTAGTTAGTACTATTATTGCAAAATTAGCACCTGAAACCCAACTCCCGCTTGTGCTATCTTCTGCTAACTTTTTGAGATTGTCTTTTTTCTCCACCAAAATAAATCGCCAATGCTGTGTATTCATTCCCGTGCCTGTCAGTCTAGCAGCTTCAAGGATCCTTGATCTCATCTCTGATGGAATATCCTGCTGACTGAATTCTCTTACTTCAAGCTTGGTTGATATACATTCGAAGGTATCCATGTCATTCTTGGAGCTACTAATATATAGTAAGTTGCTAGACGCTTTAGATCGGAATCAAATGTGAGCAGCTGAATAATCTTGCCTTCGTGAATACTGAATAATCGTTCAGCGTGCTGGACCTGATGGAAAACCGGCTACATCAACGGTCAGGCGGCGCTTGGCACATACTTATAGACAATCTTGACAAACAAACCTGTAAGTAAGAATATGCAACCCCAGTTATGTTACAAATTTGATTTATCACAAATTGAGATTGGTCTATTCACGCACGCCTTGAGTTTATTAGGAGAAAATGAGGACGATATAATGGTGGTAGATAAAGAGAAAAATAGCCGACAACAAAGAAGAGAAATCTCATTACAGGAGGCTCTAAAGGCAATCTCAGGGGAACAGGCATTTCAGATATTTCGATACCTTACTATTAACAAGACAGCCGCAAGCCTGCAGATTGCAAAAGCGTTGAACCTATCAAGAAAGGTCTTCTATAGTAGTCTCAAGGACTTAAAAAATGTTCGAATAATTCGAAAGCAAAAAGGTGTTTATAGTTTGAGTATTCTAGGTGAGATTATCGCAGATTCTCTTACAATGCCGGAACGTGCGTATCGTCATCAGTTTTCTGTAGAGGTATGTGAAGCAATAACATCTTCAGTTTTAACACCAAATCAGTTTAAAGAGTTTGTAAATACAACAATTCATGATCCTACTATAGCCAAGTACGTATGTGATTGGTATGAGCGCAGAACAGACAATCAGATTGGAGAAACAAGAGAGAAAGAGAAAGGAATCCGGAATTAATAACGTGCCTCATACGACGACACGAACTTTAGAAGTCAGTGGCTGAAATAAGTTAGGGAATATTGTCTTACAATTCTTTAGTATTTTTAGCGTTACATTTGCAAGGCAAAGGTCTCACAAGTCGCGGGAGTGCCTTAGACCAACTCTGGTATCTTGATACCATGTTGGTTCTTCCTGCGCTATTATCTCTAAGCACCTTTCCTCTCCCGAAGAAGCGTATATGGTTATTTATCATTTGGGATCGTAAATCCTTTGCCAAACTTGCTCATCTTAGACGAAATGGTCTTGTTTTTATTTTCACGATCACCTGACTTAATTAGCTTATAACAGTCGTTGCAATACGACTTGCTCTTATAGTGATATTCTACTTCGTTATCTACAAATAAATGACTGCATTTAAAACACCTTCTCTCCATTATCGGACAAAGCTTAAAGGTCCAGAATCATACTAAAATATATGCACTGGAAAAGAAAATCCAATCGTAAAAGATAAATGACCTGGCTAGAATTTCACTGTAGCTAGTTTCTTTTCCCTACTTATCCTGAGTCACATACAGGTTTGAATTATAATCCATAGATTTACTTCTACATTGTCTTCCGCGTATCTTTTTTAATTCTGTTTATGTAATAAAGCTCAGTTTTTGGCACACAATTTTGTGGGAATCTATCAAATTAATCTTATCAGTTTATTTAATAGGCGTTAAATCAATATACTGTATTAATGTGAGGAGAAAGAAGGAGTAAATAATTTGGATCCAAGGGAAATTTTCGTTCTCTCATTTGATGCATTAAGAGAAAGAAAAGTTAGATCTATACTTACAATTCTTATGGTGATGGCAGGTAGTAGCTTACTGGTAGCAGTCAATGGTTTTGGAGCAGGATTCACCGAGTTCTTTAATAACCAGTTCAACAATCTGGCACCGAATATAATTTTTGTAAGCAGCGCACAACAAGACAACGAAGGTGGATCGCCCGTAGGGGGAACCACTCAGCCTTCACCAAAAATTACATTAAATCAAGCTGTTCTTAGCAGAATTAAATCATTGCCTTTTGTCACCGAAGTTATACCATCGTATCAGGGAGATGTCACAATCGAATCCCAAGGTGAGTCTGAGAACACCGCGGTACTATCTATTGATCCACAAAAATTACTTGTAATATCTCCTACATTAGAGTTAATAGAAGGATCTGCAGTAAGACCAAATAGTCCCTCCAGTATTCTTGTAGCTGAGGATATAGCTCATCCTCCAGGCGAAGAGACCCCGTTCATATTTTTAGGTCAGAGTGTGACGTTAGAATATTCTTTTGTGGATACCAACACAGGCAAGCAAGAAGATGAATCAAAAAACTTCGTAGTATCTGGAATCATGAAGTCTACTGGAAATCCAACTATTGACGATGCGGTAGTTATTAACCTTGATGCAGGTAATACATTACTTCAAAAATCAGGAAAGTATGATGCGCTATTTGTGGCTGCTGCATCAAGTGATTACGTAGATGCGGTGGAACAAGAAGTCAGAAATCTCTATGGGAACGATATTGGAATTACGACCGTAGAAGCTATTCTCGAGACTGTCAAAGAATTCACTGGTGGTATAAATGCATTTCTTTTGAGTATCGCCGTAATATCGCTAATTGTGGGTGCTGTAGGAATTATTACCACGCTATACACTTCTGTTATCGAGAGAACCAGGGAAATTGGAACACTCAAGGCATTGGGTGCTCAGAATATTCATATTATGCTCTTTTTTATCATGGAAGCTTTGATAATAGGAATGTCGTGCTGAGTGTTGTTGCAGGCCTGTTGCCAGCATGGAGAGCTTCGAGAATAACACCAATTGAGGCATTGAGGTCACAATGACATAATAATAGTTTTGACTATGCGATGATATGCGATGATAAGACATTGTTTTTTTTCCTTTTTTCAAATATTTTCTGCTCGAGTCCTTCTGTTTCATTAGTAGCCATCTATTAATATACGGAAAGATCATCTCTTGACTGACACGTCTAAGCGGAAAACCACTTTGGAAGCTTAGTCCCTTGATCCCGTATACTAATTGTCTTTTACAATATCTGCGCTAATTTACACATATTGCATGTTTACCAGCGGTAATATTCAGCTTCTATCTAGATATACCTGTACCATGATAGGAGCGACAAAAGTAATAAAACAGCGAAAAACAACCACAGTTATTGCTTTACTAGCGGCAGCAGTGATGATGTTATTGTCAGCACCACTTATGGCAACTAATTCATTGCATGCATATGGCCAAGAAGTAAAAACATTAAGGATAGGATATTTTCCAAACATTAATCATGCACAGGCAGTAATTGGCTTGGGGAAAGGAGACTTCCAACAGACTTTAGGAAATAATGTAAAAGTTGAATCATTTCAATTTAATGCAGGACCATCAGCTATTGAATCATTACTTGCAAATAGAATAGATGTATCATACATTGGTCCAAATCCAGCGATAAACGGGTATGTTGTATCAGATGGAAAGGATGTAAGGGTGATTGCAGGTGCTACAAGTGCAGGGGCCTCATTTGTAGTAAGAAATGATGCTGGAATAACTTCTGCAAAGGATCTAGGAGGAAAAAAATTTGCTTCTCCTCAGCTTGGCAACACGCAGGATGTGGCTTTAAGAAAATACTTGCAGGATAACGGATTTAAGACAACTGAAAATGGAGGAAATGTAACCGTGACCCCTGTGGCTAATGCAGACATATTGACACTATTCTTAAAAAAGGATATTGATGGAGCATGGGTACCAGAACCTTGGGCCACGAGACTGGTAAAAGAAGCTAATGGTAGAATATTTATAGATGAAAGAGATCTCTGGCCTCCTGAAGGAAAATTCGTTACAGCCCACATAATTGTAAGACCTGAATATTTAAAGGATAATCCAGATGTAATAAAAAAGCTAATAGCTGCGCACGTTAACGAGACACAATGGATTAACAGCAATAAGGAGCAAGCTATAAAGGAGTTTAATATACAACTCAAAAAGCTTACAGGAAAGGAACTTCCAGAAGAT
>JAJNBK010000123.1 GCA_021155845.1 Nitrososphaeraceae archaeon | reverse complement strand
ATCGTTTTCAAGTGACCTACAATATCTTCATTTGTTAATCTAGTAAAGCGAAAAACCACACATCTACTCTGAATTGGCTCGATAATCTGCGATAGATAATTGCAGATAATTATAAAGCGTGTTGTTCTAGAGCTATCTTCGATTATTCTTCTTAATGCAGTTTGGGCTTCCGGCGTCATTTCATCAGCTTCATCAAGAATTATTATTCTAAATGGCCGGTTGTCTTCTTTATTGCCAGTCGTAAGTTTCATTACAGCTGCAAATTCTTTTACTCTTTCGCGAACCATCTTGATTCCTCTTTCATCAGAAGCATTTAGCTCGAGAGTGTCTCTTTGCCATTCTTCTCCAAGTAGCCCTTTTGCAACACATAACGCAGTAGTAGTCTTACCTACTCCAGCAGGTCCTGCAAATAGTAAATGCGGGATTTCTTCTGGATTCTTAATAAGATTTTTTAATCCACGGATAATTTCTTTTTGATCTATGACTTCATCCAATTCCTCTGGACGATATTTTTCGACCCACATTAAATTTGAGACATTTTTGTTCATTGTTGACATATGTCCTTGATTAACTCGGTGGCCTTTACAGCATTAATAACTTAACTAAAATTTCTCATTTAGCTTAGAGCTTAATAAAAACTACCCTTACAAAAGATATAACTAATCCGAACATATATACTTGATATATCTACGATGAATGCCACTTCTTCTTTGCAGGGCAAGATAGAAATCATCCAGGGTGCTTATCATATAGAATATCTTATGGAGGATGTTCGCGTAACGTATAAGCATGACGTAAAGGTATCGGTAGATGGAGTTACAATTGATGCAAAGGAAGGTGAGATTTCTTCAATTCGTCGTTGGGTCGCAAAAATTTTGGTTGAACAAGGCAATATTGAAATCCAAGACAGCGATATTTCAGCCTATCTCTCAAGAGCTTTGAACCGTGAGAGGATAGCAAAACCCCATGATTTGTCTGGATTAGATCCCGATTTTTACATTAGAATTAATGATTACCTTGAAGGATTAAGGGAAAGAGAAAGGGAAAATATTATAGTTTCGTTGAATTCATTCTTGGCTTCGCGTCTTGAAAAGATTGTAAAATTAGCCGCTGCATCACCTCTTTCGCCGGAATTAGAAAGAAAATTGTCAGTTGAAGAAAAAGAACTTTATATTCTAGTTCACAATTCTGCTTCAGAGTTCAAGGAAAGGGCGTTAAAAAAATTTGACTGAACAACAGACTGCAGCTGCATTAGCAAATGATTTGGAGCACTTTTTACGAGCTTTTAAGGATAGAGAAGGAAACTTCAAGTATTTTGATAGAATCAATCATATGATGGCCTCTAATTTTATTTCACTGGTAGTAGATTATATCGACTTTGATACATTCAATCCTGGTCTTGCTAAACAAATTACACACAATCCAGATGATATGCTTGAAGCATTCAATGAGGCAATATTGTCTATTTTAAGTGAAATTCATCCAGATTATGCACAGGAAATCAGAGATAAGATCAAAGTCAGAATAGGAAACTATACTGTACAAAAAGGATTGCGTGATATTAATGCTGATGTAATTGACAAATTGATTGGTGTTTCGGGAATGGTAGTCAGATCTTCTGAAGTTAAACCGCTTGCCAAGAAAATTGGATATCGTTGTCTTAACTGCAATATCATTAATGAAGCGCAGTTAAAAGGGTTATTACTGAAGAAACCTTTGAAATGCATAAATTGCTCAGAAAAAGAGCTTGAAATGGCTCCAGAGAATAGCATTTTCACCGACTTTCAAATGGTCAGACTTCAGGAATTGCCAGAGGATCTGCCAGCGGGCCAACTTCCACACTATGTTGAAGTCACTGTAATGGGTGACCTTGTGGATCAATGCCGCCCTGGCGACAGAATTATGTTGACTGGGATAATAAGAATAGAACAAGAGCAGATTTCTCCCCAGGTGAAAACAAGTCTTTTTAGATTACGAATGGAAGGAAATAATATTGAATACCTTGGCGGACGAGCCGGCAGTAAGGATACGCGTACTGTGGAAAGAATAGCAATCAGCACTGAAGACGAAAGGCAGATCGTATCGATTGGAAGTAAACCAGATGCCTATGACAAGCTAATTGCCTCTTTCGCTCCGCATGTCTACGGGCATGAAGTGATCAAAGAGGCAATTCTCCTGTTGATTGTAGGCTCGGTAACAAAAAAGCTAGAAGATGGCTCAACTAGAAGGGGAGATATCAATGTACTCTTGGTTGGTGACCCTGGTACAGCCAAATCAGAAATGTTAAAGTTCGCTGCCAAAATTGCACCCAGGGGGCTTTATACTTCTGGAAGAGGTTCAACAGCAGCGGGTTTGACTGCAGCAGTAATTCGTGACAAGATAGGAATCATGATGCTGGAAGCTGGTGCTGTGGTGTTGGGTGATCAAGGATTGGTATGCATCGATGAATTCGATAAGATAAAACCAGAAGATCGCTCCGCATTGCATGAAGTAATGGAACAGCAAACTTGTTCTGTTGCAAAAGGGGGCATAGTTGCTACTTTGAATGC
The DNA here is from genome assembly GCA_021155845.1 of Nitrososphaeraceae archaeon. Next base: position 4,168 of record JAJNBK010000123.1, on the reverse strand, counting down.
TCGAACGTCCATTTTATCAGCAGCAAATCCTATGTATGGTAAATATGATCCATACAAGAATATTACAGAAAATGTCAGTCTGCCAATTCCACTTTTGACTAGATTCGATCTCATATATGTTATAAGAGATACGCCAGAAATAGAGAAAGATAATCGTGTCGCAAGTCATATTCTAGAAATACATAGAGATTCAGAACATGCTGCGCGTCCTGCTATCTATATTGATCTCTTTAGTAAATACCTTGCATTTTCCAAGCAAATTGAACCAAAATTGACCACTGAAGCAATTGACATCATTAGAAATTACTATATGAAAATGAGAAATGTTGACTCGGAAGGAATGATTACTGTTACTCCTAGACAGCTTGAAGGTCTAGTAAGGTTGTCCACAGCACGCGCCAGATTGTTATTAAAAGACAAAGTAGAGGCAGAAGACGCAGAACGTGCGATATACCTAGTACAGAGAATGCTAGAAACTGCAGGAGTAGATGTCAATACGGGCAAAGTAGATCTCGGTGTTCTTCATGGTAAACCCCATAGCGAAGTTTCTAAATTGAAAATGTTTATGGAAGTTTTTAATGCACTTTCTGGACAAGACAAAAATGATGTCGAAGAGAAGAATTTCATTAACGAACTGATGAAATCAGGCAAGTTTACAGATGATGAGGCCAAAGCTTTCATCAAAAAGGCAATGCAAAACGGACAAATATATGAAAGAAAGTCTGGCTTTTATGCCAAAGCATAATGTAAAAAGCTAATATTTTACTTCTAATTACTAATGATAGTGCCTATACTATTAGTGTCATACGCCATCAGATAAATGGCCAACCTAAAGTCAATGTTTTAGATACTATTTAGATACCATAGTCAGAAACAGTTTAAAAACAAAAAAGGAATTATAAAATAGCATTAGTTCATTTCCACGGGTGTTGTTTCTCTATGTTGTGAAGTTTTTGTTCATTGTGTAATATATTATGTGATGGCACTGTTGGTTGTTGTAACTGTGATATTGGCTCGATCTCACCACTTCCATCAGGAACCTGTGGCTTTGGTGGTGCTTCTATTTCAACTTCTACTTTATCCTCATCCTCTGCACCTTCATTATCTGTAACAGTTAGTGTAAATTCAAATGTTGTGTCTTCTTCCAGATTAGGAACAGTAAACCATGGTGTAGCTTTATCAGCATCATTTAGATTAACAGATGGTAGTCCATCTGTCTGCTCCCAATTATAGGATACAATTTCTCCAGTAGGATCTGGATCATTACTGCCTGCGCCATCTAATGCTTTTTTATTACTGCCCGCATCGGCTACTGGTTTAGAATTACCTTCAACCTCTACTTTCATACTACTATCATCTTCAGCACCTTCATCATCTATTACTTTCAGAGTAAATTCAAATGTTGTGTCTTCCTGTACAAATGGGACGGCAAATTTTGCAATTGGTTGATTATTATCTTGTAAATAAATGTCGTCATAATGGTCATCATCATTTCCACTACCACCGCTTGCCTCCCAAACATACGATATAATTTTACCAGTTGGGTCAGGATCATAACTGTCTGTACCATCCAAAACAACTTGCTCTCCTCTTACTGCTTCTATATCTTCTCCAACATCAGCTACTGGTTTGGAGTTACCTATAGCATCTATACTTATGGTGTCAGTACTTGTATCACCGTAACTATCTCGTACAGTAAGCTCAAAAGTAAATGTTGTATCTTTAGAAAGATCATCTGGTACTTTAAAGATGGATACTTCTTGATTAGGATTTATAATATCTATATCATCTAGAAGATCACTTGTTTGTTTCCATGCATAGGTTAATGAATCTCCATTTGGATCATTGCTATCCTCTCCGCTTAAAATAACTTCTTCACCTTCATTTACTTCTTTCTCTTCATTATCCATTTGAGCTACTGCAATTGGTGGTTGATTAATGCCTATCACTTTTACATTAGCATACGCTGTTGCAATATTAGCGCTATTATTACTGATAGAAGAGGAGGATTTGGAATAATTACTACAAGTTATCTTAGCAGTCAGATTGTTGGTATCTCCTGGAGTGACCAAAGCATTATCATCTGTATTAGTAAAGTTCCAAGCAGAATAATCACCTGCTGCTCCTGTTAATCCTGCTGCAGACACCGTCTTAAAAGGAAGATTATTCTTCTTGGCATATACTATACAGTTTTTATAAAAGTCATCCATTGATGTTCCAAATATTGTAATTGTATCACCGATTGGTAATTCCTGGCCTGAAGCAGGAGAGGTAATATTCAACATACTAACATTGAATAAAGTGTTACCAGCAGTAGTGCTAGTTATATTTGCAGAAGAATCTTGTACTAATTGTTGTAAAGGAGCAGTAAAACCATCCGATGATGATGGTGGTGGTGGTGGTGGTGCTACTCCAGTTACATTAACACTATACCATTTTGTTAAATTAGGAGGACATAGTATTTTGGCAGTTATTTTGTTGTTTGGGCCTTCATTAATGAAAGCATAGCTAGAGTTAAGCAAGAAATTCCATCTTGAATAATCATCTTTCTCACCAGAACTATTTGCTACAGTTGGTTGGTATGGCTTTACATTATTTACAATAACCGAAACCTGGCAATCAGTAAGAGCATCATCTGTAGAGGTACCTGAGATTGTTAAGTTGTTGTTGTTACTGCTATTATTAATAACAGAGACCTTTTGACCTGTGGCATGAGATGTGATCTTTACTCCAATACTTTGAGGAGATACTAATATTTCTTCTTGAGCATACAGAGGGAAAATGATAATAAAAGTAGTAGCAGCCGTACAAATAAGAGAAATTATAGTCAATATGTTTAGTAAAGTATACAATGATAAACTACCATAGTTTAATGTAATTACTTAAAACATATCTTTTTGTTATAATTTTAAAGTAAAAATATTTTCTTATATAAACTCGAAGTAAACAGCAGATAGGTTCTCTATTCGAAAATCTATTAACAGAATGATAGTAGAATCAAGCAGGAGAATTAATTTAGAATAAGATAATCATTCTAGTAGTAGTTTTCAAAATGTATACAACTATACTTTTTTGGATTATCAATACTAAAACTTTTGACAAAAACAAATAATCATCATCAACAGCAGCAGACAAGCCCCATAAGAACATAGATTTTTCAGATATTTCCTAGTCACTTCGTTTGGGTCAGAAATCTATGCTTGAATGGGATCTGTCTGATGTTTTGTTTATGCCTTCCATTTTGGAAGGTCTTGAAAGAAGCTAACACAACAATTAAGAATTTAAGAATTCATAATTAAATTTAAAGCAGCAGAGTCATCCTATATAAGATAAAATCTAAATCAATTTCTGAAAATATGATAGTAAGAAAAGAATATGTCAAGTGTGGCAAGCCCTATTGCCAACAAAGAAGTCGTGGCCTTACTACTATGATGATTACTGGAAAGATGTTAACGATAACAAGAAATTTAAGAAAAAACAATCTGACTTGTTCATCTCTCTAATGCTCTGACATTTAAGATATAAACTTGCTGCATGTTAAGTCTTAACAGGATTAGTCATAAGTGATAGTAAAGAATATTATGGAAGCTTTTTTACACTGAATAAAGTTATTTGAAGCAGGTTTAGTAACTAACTAAGAATGAAGATATATTTTTTCTGAAGTTATTTGATGTGTCTTTCTAGGTGGAATTTGTTTACAACGTGTTGCGCTATTGCACAGTCAGACATTAGAAGTATTTTCATTTCCACAGCGATGTAGTTTTGCTCGTTATTTAAGAAACTGCGTCTGCTGTTGTGTCAGTAATCTCACTAATTCATCCTGAATGTTCGGCTAACACTATTGTCTTTGTATATCCTTTCTGATAGATACTTAAATTAAGTCCTACCCTATCTTTTTGCATGTCTGTTGTAATGAAACACATAGTGCTTGATTTGCAAACCAACATAGATATTGCTATTATAAAAATCAATAGACCTGAAGTCCTTAATGCTCTGAACAAGGAGATTATGACAGAATTATCCCAAGCAATAGATATTGTTAGTATGGATGATGGCATAAAGGTTATCATAATTACAGGAACAGGGGAAAGATCATTTTGTGCAGGTGCAGATATAAGATATGTAGTAAATGTTGATCCTATCGAAGCAGAAAGATATGCAACCTTTA
>JAJNBK010000122.1 GCA_021155845.1 Nitrososphaeraceae archaeon | reverse complement strand
GATTGTGATAAATCTGTCTATCATATAAAAAGCAAGATACGGATTCTTCCATGCCCAGCCATCCCATAAGCTGATAATATCAGAATTATGACTATTTCTAGACCAGCGAAGTCTCTGACTCCAGAAGGTCTTAAAGTCCGAAGCTGCCGAAGAGAATACTATTGCATTGCTTTGATAGTATGTTTTCCAGCCGTCTCTCTGAACTAATCTTGTAAGGCATTTATCTTCTCCAGATTCCTTTTTTCTTCCAAAAAGGATCTCATTTAGAAATTCATTTAATTTGGGCAAAATTATTTGCCGCCTATATAAGGAGGTTCTTCCTGAAAGACATGTCAATGCTTTTGCCATTGCTGTTTGGGAAGGCAAATCATAATAATTTCTCATATCCCAAAAGATATCTGTCATCTTTTGCCATACAGTATGACGCTCTATAGGATGCTGTCGTGTGGTTACTCCTCCTATTATAGGATTTTGAAATGGCGCAAGCAATTTATCTCTTATCTTATGATCCCATACTGTATCTGAATCTACTAACGCCACGATGTCGCATTTTGATGCTAAGATCCCATCTGCCAATGCTGGTCTTTTGCCAGCTTTTGAAGTAACTATGAGTTTTGCCCAAGGTTTGTCTTGAGCAAACTCCCGAAATACTCTGATGCAATGCGTATCTTTTTGATCTATTACTGCAATCAATTCGTCAGGATTATTTGATTGCCATGAATCCAATGCTGTTCTGAAAACCCTCGGATCTTCATTATAGACTGGCGTTATTAGACCCATAGTATAATTTTCCACTTTATTTTCTGGTTCGATTGGCTTATAATATAGTGAACATAATTTCTTAAATATCCATATCCCCCATCTCCAAATGCCGATTATTCCTAAAGGTATATAGAGCCAAAATGTTTGAATACCTCTAAGAATTGTACTACCAACTTCATCTGTAAATGACGTAGCCCAACTTAAAATGTCAGTTCCAAATGAGTAAGAATCAAACCAATAGGGAAGAAATAGGGATAAGGAAATAACAGATATCATGATAAGTGCCAAGGCAATTGTTGGAAGAAGTATTAGAGAAGAGAAACTTATCCCAAGGCTCATTAACAAATTTTCTTCTCTTCTTCTTTATATATCCATTGCCAATGAAGGATGAACATAGTATTTATCGAATGGAAAAATTTAGTCCTAAATACTTCTTTATCATATATCTTAAAGATATTCTGCTGAGATAAATAGGAACCTTATAAAATAAAAAGATAACGGACAATATATATATCATTTTAACACTCGATAAGAAGGCCTGAGATGGCCAATGACTAAAAAATATGATTATGAAAAAAATTGGAATCATCGGATCCGGTGTTGTTGGAAGTGCAACTGGTAAGGGCTTTCACAGACTTGGTCATGATGTACTATTTTATGATATCGCTAAACAAAGACTACTTACTCTAAAGGAAGAGGGCTATCAAATTGCGTCAAGCGTTAAAGATATTATTGATAAAACGGACATTTCATTTGTTTGTGTAAATACTCCTAATAACAGTACTGGTGAGCAGGATTTATCACAACTCATGTCTGTTCTCTATGACATAACAAATGCACTTCGGAGGATAGATAGACGACATGAGCAGCAGCAACAGCATCCTCATCTTATTGTTTTCAGAAGTACAATGCTTCCTGGAACCATGAGAAGTGTAGTCATTAATTATTTACAAACAAATTGTTCATCATCAAGGATTGGAATAGATTATGATGTATGTTATAATCCAGAATTCTTGAGGCAGAATACCGCTTTTGATGATTTCTTTAGGCCAGACAGAGTAGTTATAGGCGAAGACGGTAAAGGAGCGTCGCAACCTCTCAAGGAGGTCTACCAGCAATTAACTGAGAACATCATCGTAACTAGTTTTGAAGCTGCTGAAATGATAAAATATACTTCTAATTGCTTCCTTTCACTCAAAATATCCTTCTTCAACGAAATCGGACTTGTATGTAAGCAAATGGGAATCGATGATAAAGCTGTCAGTTTAGGTGTTTCCATGGATAAGAGGATAGGAAACTATGGAACGCAATTCGGCAAACCATTTGAAGGAGCATGTTTACCAAAAGATACTGAGGCTCTAGCTGGTTTTATTAGAAATTTGCAATTAAATCCAGATTTGCTTCAGGTAGTCCTTGACATTAACCGAAAGATGGAGGAACTAACATCCTCAAAACCGCCTTTCCAACGAAAATAAGAGCTGCCATCCTTTAGATGCTGAATTTTTTTACTTTTGCTAACCGATGTTATGTTTTGGGGTCTTATCTATGCGCTTGCGTTTTTTAAAAATAACAAATAATATTGCTAGCCCTATGACGATAATCGCAAGGAACAATATTGCTGCTAAGGCTGGTTTATTATTGGCTTCAGCTTCAAATTGCTTTAGAGTATAGTATCCATCATAAAGGAACGTGATGTAACCTGATGAATTAGAAGTATAGGCATTCCAAAACGAACCATTTACGTTGATAGAAATTTGTGTGTTCGGCTCAAATCCACCGATCATATACTTTGTTGTGATAGGTAAAGCAGGCGGCGAAATCTCTGACCATTTTTTATATTTTTCATTAGATTTAAAATCGTTAGTAAAAGCAGTTATATTTACATGGTTAGTGGAAGGAATTACACTCATATCATACATATCTAAAATTATACTTTTACTAAATGGCCTTATCAGAAGAGTTGTATTTGTAGGATAAACGGTATTGATTATCTTTTTATTAGAAACTCCAATAATTTTGTTATTAGTATATTGTAATATAAACCTGCTATGATCATCGAAAAACCTCAATGAAGCATTATTAAATAGAGTATCTATGATCGTGTTAATACTTCCTGACTTTCCGTAATAATTATAGTTGGAGTTATTGTAAATTGTATTATCTAGAAGAATATTATTAGAAGCATTAAAAAATTGAATGCCATAACTTGATCCTTTAGTTATATTATTTTTAATAAAAGTATTATTACTTGTGCCTTTGCCTTGAACGTATATGCCATTGCCAATGGATTCTCTTATAGTATTATTTTTGAACGTATTGTTAGTAGAATTTTCATAAAGATAGATACCATTTGAATGGCTACCCTTGATCATATTATGATGAATCGAATTATCGTAAGAGCTTCGAGTAATTATTACACCTAACGAATTTCCATCTATTGTGTTATTAGCAATTACATTTCTAGATGAATTGGATAGTGTTATACCCGAACCTCCATTGTGATAGATTGTGTTGTTCTCAATCTCCGAGCCTACTGTCAATCGGTTCAAGAAGATTCCATTACGGGTGTTATTATAAACAGAGTTATTTTTCATTAAAATATTTTTACATAATTCTGAGCAAAAAATACCATGGTTTGCGTTATTGTGAATTGCATTATTGTAGATTTGAAGATTAGTAGAGTTGATATGAGCAACAACTCCGTGTTGATAACTATTATTGATTGTATTATTTACTAACATAATATTTGATGCATCATCCGATGCGTGAAAGCCTCTGTAATTAAAAGAAAAAGAATTATTAGAAATAATACTGCCATCGCCGGCATAGTAGGAGATACCCCATGTATCTTTCGCACCACCATATCCTAAATAACTTAAATTTGAATTAGTTATGTTCATGTGTCCCGTACTATCCCAAGGTACTACCAAATAACCCCTTGGTTGCGCTTTAGAATTCAACAGAGTATCTGAGTTAATTGTAAAATTCCATGAAGATATTTTTGTATTATCTATGAGCAAATTTCCTTTTGTTGCTATTGAATATGCTCTTCCTGCTGTTGCAAAAAGGGTTGCGCCTTTTGCTATCAAAATGTTGGCGTTAAGAAACCAATTTTTAGGAGATGTTTGATTCAAAATTTTTGAATTATTTATGATACTATAAAGAGCTGTCATGTCCATCTTCCCTCCACAAATGTTTATTGTCATAGTCCTGTTGTCATAGTTCACACAAAAAGAATTGCTCTTTGGTATGATCTCCTGTTCACCTGTTCTTGATTGATTAACTGACAAAAAACTGACACCATATGCATCATGCAATATGGAACGGAATTTCTCTGATGTTTCGCCTGTAATTGATAGTATTAAGGAGGGTACAGTCGCAATCAACATTAAGAACAAAAACAAAAACAAAAATGTTGGCAATAGTTGTCTCATTAGATTTTCGTTTATATAAACAAACAATACATATGACAGGATCTAATCATTTAACCCTAATGTCACACGTACACCTTTCATAATATAATAAGTACATTTCTTTTTATAGATTTATTTATAAGGATATCAATAATTTTTAGTATATCATTAAAAAACGGAAGCATTTGCCAAGGATTTAAAAGCAGATAGACATATAAAAAGAGAGAGTAAAAGAATCGTTGATTGAATCACAAATTGAACAAAAACATTCACTTGCTTCTTTTTTTTCTATCGTCAATTATTAGTCTTAGTATAGCCACTATCAATACTGCATCAATACATGTCGTATCAGCCCAGCAGACTAATGGCGACGTAACTTATCTTGGAGTTGATATGAGTGGCTTTCATACTCGTAATCCTCAAGCAAGAAATCCTTCTTATGATTTACCAGCAAACTATTTTGAAGATTCTTTTAGGATACTATCAGAAGCAGGTATGAATCATGTTCGGTTTGTGCTGTTTTGGGAATCATACATGAAAGATCCTACTTCTTTTATGAATGAGTTAAACGCTGCTGCAAATGCGGCTGATAAATGGGGAATAAAAGTACTCTACGATAATCACCAATTTCACACATCATCTTGGCTGAATCCCCAAAGAGGAACTGGTTTTCCATCCTTTCTCTTTGAAAATAATCCTGCCTATCCATTAGGCAGTGGAGGTGGAACTCAATTTCCAGCTGCGCAATCATGGTGGACAGACTGGTGGAATAGATCAGTAAAGGATGCTAATGGAAGCGACGGTTGGACATTATTAGCTGACTTTTTGAAAAAAATAGTAACTACTGTGGATGCTCATCCAAGTACAATAGGCTATGAAATACTAAGCGAACCTCAAGTACATAATGTAGATCAATGGGAAAAGGTAGGAAACTTCAATACATTCATTACAAATGAATTGAGAACATTAACCCAAAAGACAATAGCATACAGTATGAATATACCAGTAGATCTAAGAGGGCCGATAGGTGTAAATCCTGAGAATTTGGCAAAAATGGCACCAGATAATAAAACAAATGTAATATTCAAAGTTAGCTTGTATGGCTTACCTTCTCCAGACACTTATCAGGGGGATAGACTTAATACTTTCATTCAGGCAGGACAACTTGCCGAAGTTCCGTTGTATTTTGGCGAATGGAATAACGTAGTACGTCAGAGAAGCATTAATGAAGAGGGCGAAGTTGTAACCCAGATAAGCCCTGAGCTAAGTAATATAAATCAGACTGAGGCTAACCTCATTGTTAA
>JAJNBK010000121.1 GCA_021155845.1 Nitrososphaeraceae archaeon | reverse complement strand
TGTCCGGGCTAACACCTATAATCTCTATGTTAGCGTCTTTTATCTTGTTATAATCTTTTGTGAATTCCATTGCCTCTGTCGTGCAACCTGGTGTGAAATCTTTTGGATAAAAGTAAATTATGACCTTCTTTTTTCTACGAAAGTCAGATAACTTGAAACTATGACCATTGGAATCTGACGAAATAAAATCTGGTGCTATGTCTCCCTCTGCAAGCTGCTTGTGCTGCTGCTCAATATCTTCTTTATTCATGCTTATCAGATATTCATATTGATAGAAAAACTTTGAGATGAGATCTTGTCTACGATGCTACAAATGCAGAGAGAGAATTAATTTTCAATTATTATTAATTCTATAAAGACCTCTTCATTAATATCCATTTATCCAAATACAAATGTGTAAAATATAAAATTAGTGGAGCGAGGAATTATCTCTATTTCATGTATTTCAGGTTTTTCTGTAGTAATTAAATTATGCATGAATGGCCATTCCACCTCTACAAAACTGACGCCATTTTTTATAGTCACATCTTTTCCTGCATTTTTCTCTGTCAAATAGTTACCGTCTAGTTTAACTTCAACCTTTCCAACCTTACTGTCTGAAGATCCGATAATACCATGTACGCGTTTTGCACTGTCATATTTTATCATTATTGCTGGATCTTTCTCTTTGCCATTAGAAGAAAACCGTACACCTTCACGTTCCCATATCCACTTACCACGCAGATAAACTAAATTGTAGTTATGAGATCCACTATCTACTACGAAATTTTGTTCATCATGCTTCATGGTTTGGTTGTTACCAAATCTTTTAAGCCTAGAATAGCCAACGCAGATCTCAGGTGCGATCCCATAGTAATGCATTCCATAAGTATTAAAAATCTCATCATTCGGATTTTCACTGTCTCTGTCTTCAGATGGTTTCTGACCAGCCTCTTCTAACAATTCTATTACCGCATTTTCAAAATCCTGTATCCCACCATACCCTGCATGCTCATAACGGACAAAGCCATTATGATCAATTAAAATATGTTTTGGCCAATACATATTACCATATGCTTCCCATATTCTATTATTGATATCGAATGCAACTGGAATATTGTATATGTTATAGCGCGTTAGTGCTCTTTGTATGTTCCTTGTATCTTTAGCAAAATTATATTCTGCAGAATGAGCTTGGATCACTTGAAACTCATTATTGGCATATTTTTGCTGTAAACGCTTCATTATAGGAATGGTACGTAAACAAAAGATGCATGTATATGTCCAGCAGTCCAGGAGAATGACCTTTCCCTTCAGATTTTTGATTGAAAGCGGCTCCGAATTTGCCCAAATGGAAATGTCTTTAAATTCAGGCGCTGGAATGGCAGGGATAATATCCATTTTATAACGACCTCCTACGAAGAGGAATATTTAAACATAAATAATAGAAGCAAAAAATAACGATAATCAGACAATATCTTTCTCCGGACGGTTCTATAAGAGTAACTGATTAAAATATCATTTCTCAATATTTGCTTTATATACAAAGATATTCCTTATTTATTGATTCTTAATAATCGAATAGATTATACGAATATAGTTTCTCTCAATAACATAACGATGTATGTAATGTGATAGACTTATACTCTAATTGCCAGTCCTATTAGATAGACATAATTGAGAGTAATTAATCATTTGATATTATTCATAATGACAAGTTTGCTGGTAATAGACGACTTGCTTTCTCTCATTTCAAAAGCTAAGGATACAAAATATGTTGAGATTCGTTATCAATCTAGAACTACAAATGAAGTAAATTTCAGCAATGGTGAACTAGAAAGAATTCGTAGCATTGAAAATTCTGGCTGTGGTATTCGAGTCCTTGTAGATGGTTGCTGGGGTTTTAGCAGTACACATCTTCTTTCAAAGAATGCATTGAAAGACTCACTTTATGAAGCAATATCAGTAGCAAAGATACTATCTGGAACAAAAAAGAATAGAGTTGAAGGACTTGCAACATCAAAGCTCGCTAAAGGTCTTTATAAAACAAAGATTAAAGGTGATCTTTCTAATATTGATATTGAAAAGAAAGTAAGAATTACAAAAGAGGCTGAAGAGCAGGCTCGAAAGTATTCTCCAGTAATAAAATTTGCTTCTTGTGTTTATCGTGAAATGTTAGACCATAAATTAATAGTTAATAGTGATGGGGCAGAAGTAGAAATATCTGATTCTAAACCAGAATTTAACGTAACAACAGTCGCACACAAAGAAAATGAAAGCGTAACTACCTCGGAAGGAGTTGGAATAACAGGTGGCTGGCAAGATTTGTTTTCTGAAAAAGATCATATTTACTATGCTAATCTAGCATCAGAAAAGGCAACAAAGCTACTTGAAGCAAAACACGTTACCGGCGAAAGGACAACGATAATATTAGATCCAGGGATGGTTGGTTTAATTTCGCATGAGGCCATAGGTCACATGGTAGAGGCTGATTTTGTTCTTTCCGGCTCAATAGTTAAAGATAAAATCGGAACAAAAATTGCAAGCCATCTCATTACCATGGTAGATAGCGGTCAACCGAATATTGCTTCAAATGCTGCAGGAAGTATCGCAGTTGACGATGAAGGTGTTATAGCACGTAGAACTGTTATTATTGAGGACGGTATACTCAAGTCTTTTTTACATAACCGTGAAACTGCATTTATGTTTGATGCTGAACCAACTGGCAATGCACGTGCCTTTGAATATGATGATGATCTGCTCATTAGGATGAGAAATACATTCATTGAACCTGGACATGACAAATTTGAGGATATGATAAAGGAAACAAAACACGGCTATTTAATAAAAGGCGCTAGAAATGGTCAGGCTGATGCTAATGGGGAGTTTATGTTTGGATCTCAAGAAGTATATTTAATTGAAAGGGGCGAACTAAAGGAACTTCTAAGAGGAACTAGCGTCTCTGGTAGTGCTTTTGATGTATTACAATCTGTGGACATGGTCGGAAAGGATTTCAAATTCGACATAGGAACAGGATACTGTGGTAAATTTCAACCAGCGAAAGTCGATGGTGGTGGACCGCATATCAGATGCAATGCGATTATCGGAGGTCTACAATAGGAAAGTTGGAAGATATTTGTAATTTTGTATTGAGGGAAGCAGAGAAAAAGGGAGCTGATTATTGTGAAGCGTATGGAGTGAGCAATAAAGAATCAGAAGTTTTTATTGAGAATAATGATCTACAACAGTCGAAATCTCATCGCACAGGCGGATTGGGAATAAGAGTGTTTATAAATGGTTCATTAGGTTTTTCCTCAACCAATATACTTGAGAGAGAACATATCCGCAACGCTGTTACACAGGCTATTAAACTTGCTAGAGTGAGTCCATCTGATAAATACAATACGATGCCCTTTTCACGAAAAGTCAAATTGCTAAATGGTATCTATGATAAAAATTCGGAATCTTTCAATGCATCTGATACAGTAAAAATGGCAGTTGATATGTTAGATGCAGCAAAATCCTATGACAACAGAATAAGTGTTGACAGTGGTAATTTTACAAGTTCTGTGATGACCCATGCTTTGCTGAACTCTAATGGTGTAAGAACAAAAGAAACCATCAGTGCATTTTCCTGGTCTATTATGGGAATGGCAATAGACGGCAGTGAGGTATCTAATTTTGATTTTCAATTTGGTGGTACTCACAATCTCAAAGATATCGATGTATGTACAACAAGCAGAGAATTCGGAAAGTCAGTTGTAAATTCCTTGGGATCTAAAAAAATCGAGAGCTTTAAGGGAGAAATGCTCCTTACTCCTTCAGCAGTAACTGAATTGATATTAGATGTAATAGCATATTCAATTAATTCACAGACGGTACAGAAAGAAGCAAGTAAATTTAAAGGACAGCTTGGCAAAACAGTCTCATCTGATTTACTAACCCTTATAGATGATGCCACTAATGTTAATGGCTTAGGGGC